>JBOHCP010000481.1:0-4536 GCA_050698875.1 Streptosporangiaceae bacterium
CGTTGGTACCCCGCTGTGCCGGGCGCCCAGCCTTATCTCGGTGCGCGGAGCGTTCTGCCTGCTCCGGCGACATGATGCGTGATCGCCGGTCGACCTGCCGCAGCGCGGTCTCGACGGCCTGCCGCCCGGCCGGCGACAGGTCCATCGCAGCGACCGCAGCACGGCCCTGCCCGGTGGACATGCTCGCGGTCACCGGCACGCCCTGGCGGAACAAGGTCGCCGCGACCCGCTGATGCCACCCGCCCCGCTCGTCCAGCAGGTCCTTATACAGCCGGACCACACCCCGCGCCTCCAGCACGTGCGCCGGCGCGATCCAGCATTCGGGCAGGTCCCCGGCCAGCAAATGCACCCGCATATGCCGGCTATCGGTCTTGTCGGTCTTGGCGTGCCGCTTCTTCCCGCGCAGCGCCGCGGTATCGGCCGGCTCGGCCAGATGCGCGATGATCCCCGCTGCCGCCAGCTCCTCGACCACATACCGCCAGCCGGTGCACCCCTCCAGCGCGAAATGCACGTCATCGCAGCCGGAGAACCGGGTCAGCCAGGCCCGCAGGTGCTCCCGGTCAGCCGGCACCACCCGGCCCCGCTTCACCTCCCCGGTCACCGTGTCTAAATAGTCGAAGGTCAGCTGCCGGCGGTGCACGTCAAACGCGCCTACGATGCTCATGGGGACCTCCTCGAGCTCCTACCAGAACTGGGACAGGGACCTCGTTTCCCTAACCCCGTATGTCGTAGATGTTGCTACGCCTGACGCCGGGGCGGTCCCTCCTCACATGGCATCTTTGGGCGACGCAGTCGAACTGCTCCGTGAACTCATCGGCGATAAGGCCGACAGCAATCCCGATGCGGTCGTCGAGCTCGCGGTACAGTGCGCTCGGCTGCCGTTGGCCCTGCGCATCGCTGCCGAACTGGCCGCGGCACGTCCGAATGCATCACTTTCCGGCCTCATCACTGAACTCAGCCACCAGCAGCAGCGACTGGACTTGCTCACTGCCGGCGACGATCCGCGCACCGCTGTCCGTGCGGTCTTCTCCTGGTCCTACGAACAGCTCAGCGTCGAATCGGCGCGAATGTTCCGGCAATTGGGCCTGCACCCCGGGCCGGATGTCTCCGTCCCCGCCGCCGCCAGCCTCGCCGTGGTTCCATGAAGCCGCTAGCCTCACCCGCCTCGGCGACACCCAACACGCCGCCGGGGAGCCGGCCCTCGCCCGAGAGGCCTGGCAGCAGGCGCTTGCCATCCTCGAGGACCTGCAGCATCCCGACGCCGCCCAGGTCCGCGCCAAGCTCGCCAGCACAGATGGTCTCGATGACTGAATCTCAGTCGGCTGCGTGCCGGTCCAGGAACTCGAATATGTCGGTCTCGTCCACTCCAGGGAAACTGCCGGACAGCAGCGCCAGCAGCACGTGCGAGTGGGCCCGCGCCGACGGCCAGGCCATGCCCTCCCACCGTGCCGCGAGCGCGGCCGCAGGCAGCACTCGGGAGCCGGGCAGGACGACATCCGCGCTGTCGTGTCCCGACCGCGGAACCAGCGCGAATCGTCGTAGCGGACACCGAGCGTGACGGCAAATCCCCGTTCTCTGCCCGGATCGACAAGGGCCGTGCACAGGTGCGTGCCGGACGGCGTGTCCGAGTACTGGAAATACAGGCTGAACGCGTCGGCGGCCGCGAACACCTGGCGGCCCGCCCAGCCGCGGCACATCCGCTGGCCCTCGATCGCGCCGGTCGGGTCGGCAGGGAAGACGACCCCGTCGTTCTCGTACGCCTTATAGATGATGCCGCCCTCATCGTTCTTGAGCCGAACCGCCGCTCGCCGACTGGCCGCTGCTGGGTGATCGCGTCGGCTGCTGGGTGCGCCAGCAGCACCGCCGCGGTCTCGAGGTCCAGGCTGGCAAGGACAGCCGTCAGGTTAGTGTCCGCCTCGGCCGGCGGATCAGGTGGCAACGGATGCTCTGCGGGACGGCGACGGCTCGGTCCCGCGAACGGTGCCTGGCGGGCAGGTCTTGGTTCGGGCTGGCGTGCGATGATCTTCGGCTTGCGGGCTTGAAGCTGATCTTCCTCATCGTGACCCGGGCCGTGTCGGTGCTGGGCCTGTCGCGGCGGGAGGCGTGGTGGAAGGACGCCGAGATCCTGCTGCTGCGCCATCAGCTCGCGGTGGCCCTGCGTCAGCGGCCGAGGGCTCATTCGCGGTTGAGGTGGCCGGACCGGGCGTGGCTTTCGTTGCTCGCTGGGACGCTGCCGGTCGCGCGCTTGGCCGAGCTGCGGCTGATCGTGACCCCGGCCACGATCTTGCGGTGGCATCGCGACATTGTCCGCCGCCGGGGGGCGCGGTTGTCCCGCCGGGGACGTTCCGGCCGCCCGCCGGTGCGCCGTAATGTGCGGTCGGTGGTGCTTCGGCTGGCGCGGGAGAATGAGTCATGGGGGTACCGCCGGATCCACGGTGAGCTTGCCGGGCTCGGCATCACGGTGGCGCCGTCGACGGTGTGGAAGATCCTCAAGGACGCCGGCATCGACCCGGCTCCGCGCCGGGACGGCCCTGGGTGGGCGGAGTTCCTGCGGTCCCAGGCGCAGGGGATCCTGGCGCTGGATTTCTTCACCGCTGACCTGCTCAACGGCGCGAAGGTGTATGTCCTTGCCGTGATCGAGCACGGGACCCGCCGGATCCGGGTCCTCGGCGCCACCGGGCACCCCGCCCAGTCGTGGGTCGTTCAGCAGGCCCGGAACTTGCTCATGGACCTGGAAGACGCAGGGACTGCGGCGAAGTTCGTGCTGCACGACCGGGACGCCAGCTTCACCGCCGTGGTCGACGCCGTCTTCCAGGCAGCAGGCGTCAGGATCCTCCGCTCGGCGGTTCAGGCTCCGCGGATGAATTCGATCATGGAACGGTGGATCGGCAGTTGCCGCCGTGAGCTACTGGACCGGACTTTGATCTGGAACCAGCGGCACCTGATGGTCGTGCTGCAGTACGAGGACTTCTACAACAGCCACCGCCTGCACCGCGCTCTCAACCAGGCCGCGCCGCTCCGTCCTCTGCCCGACGGCGTCACCGACTTGGATCAGTTCCGGGTCCGGCGCCGAGACCGCGCTGGAGGGGTCATCCACGAGTATCGCCTGGTCGCATAGGTTTTCGGCACCCACACGTGGTGGACTCTGGGACCGCCGCGATGCTGCTGGGCCCGTTCCGGGCCGACAGCCTCGCTGCCGCGCACGTGAAGTCCCTGGCGGCGACGGCCGAGCGCTACGGTCAGCTGTGGACGGCCGAACTGCTGCGGACATCGTTCGGCGGCGACCGTGGCCTGGGCTCGGACGGTGACGGGTAAACCAGGCTGCCACGCCGCTCCGGTGCTCGGGCCGCAACCGGCCCTGCGCGCCGGATCGGCTTGCCATCGGGCGTCGCCACAGCTCTAGCTCCCGCGGACGGACGTGACCGCTGCAGGCGGCGATCATCCTGTCCTGCTCCGGTGAGGCATTGGTTACTGTCCGCTACAGGCATTGCGGGTGTCCGCTCAGAAGGATTGCTTCGTGTCCGCTGACAGCGGAATATTCCTGCGCGTGGGTTCCCTCAGCGGTGGTAGGCGTCCCTGCGATGATCAATGTCCAGGACGGTGACCACCTTGGCGTCGTCATCGATGATGTACCGCACGCGGTACTCGCCGCGCCTGGCGCGCCAGTGGTCGGCATATGGGCTGCGCAACGGTGCGCCGACTCGTCCCGGCTCCTCGGCGAGCGGTCCGTGGATGAACTCAAAGCACGCCCAGGCGACGGCTTCGGGAAGCCGCTCTTGTAGTTGCCGGGCGGCTGACGGCGCGATCGTGACTTGATAGGTCATCGTCAGCGCTTCCCGAAGCGCTCCCTCAGGGACTGCTCGACTTGCTCAAGGGTCAGGCCCTCGCCACGGGCGATCTCCCGCTGGGATTGCGCTATCCGCTGCTGCGCCGTGGGGTCGGACAGCAGTTCGAGCGTGGCCTCGATGGACTCGAGGTCTTCGGCCGAGATCAACACGACGTACTCTCGGCCGTTGCGAGTGATGTGAACCCGCTCGTGCGTGCGATCCACTTCCTCGGCGATCTCTGACAGCCTTGCCTTGACGTCTGACAACGGTAGCATCGTCATAGACTAGAATCATAGTCTGAAATGCTAGTCAAGGCAACAGGAATCAGGATGCGCGCGGGTATCACGGTCGGCGGTGTGTGCTCTCGTGTCGATGCGGCTCAGCACGTCTTGTCGCCCAGCATCGGGTACAGGCCGGAACACACGGACTGGCCGGTGCGCCAGTTATCGTACCGGATTGCCTTTGTGGGTGCCGAAAACCTATGCCGGCGCGGCGGCCCGGTGTTACCTGTTCGCGTTGCGGCTGTCGTGCTCGGGCAAGGCGGTGCACCGGGTGTATGCCAGCCAGGCGCAGGAAGCGTTCCTGGAAGGTCACGTGGCGGCTTTCGAAGTGATCGGCGGGGTGCCGTTCTCCCATGTCCGCTACGACAACCTGTCTGCGGCGGTGGCCAAGGTGCTGGCCGGCCGGAGCCGGACCGAGACGCAAAGAT
>JBOHCP010000482.1:0-4534 GCA_050698875.1 Streptosporangiaceae bacterium
CTGCTGGGCGATTGTCGAGCCGCCCTGGACCTGGCCGCCGGCCAGGTCCGCCACGATCGCCCGGAGCGTGCCCTGGACGTCGAGGGCTCCATGCTGGTAGTACCGGTAGTCCTCGATCGCGACGATCGCCTGCCGCATGGACGGCGAGATCTGCCGGTAACTCACCGGCAGGCGGTCGCGGGCGTCGGGATAGTAGTAGGCGATCAGGGTGCCGTCGCTGGCCAGGATCTCCGACCGGCTCGGGACCACCGACGGCGTCGGCACCGACAGGTCGTTGAAGGTCTCCGCCGCGTCGCGCGCGGCCGTCCCCGCTAGCCCCGCCACCGTGACCGCCATGACACCCGCCAGCACGCCGGCGGCGATGGCGAGCTCGGCGGTCCTGGCCAGCACGCGCGCTACCGGGCGGCCCGCAGGCCGCCTGCGAGCAGCTGTCACCTGACCGTCCCTCGGCGCGTCGTGGCTCCCGGCGTGGACAGCCAGGCCTGATACCCGGCGTCGGATCGCGGCAAACGGCAGAGCGCTCGCCGATGGTCGCCTCAGTGCGGGTACATGCCCCCGTCGAGGGAGATGACCTGACTGGTCAGATACGGATTGCGGAGCACGGCCAGCGCCAGGTCGGCGACCTCGGCTGGCCGTCCGAGCCGCCCCACGGGCACCCGCTGGCGCAGCTCGTCCGGCTCGCCGGGCAGCATTCCGGTGTCAGTGATCAGGGCGGGCGCGATCGCGTTGACGGTGATGCCGTCGTCGGCGAACCGCGCGGCCAGCGAGTGGGTCAGCCCGTGCAGACCCGCCTTGGACGCCGCGTAGTGCGGCCCGACGACGCCGCCGGTGAATGCGGCGACCGAGGACAGGAAGAGGACCCGGCCGAAGCCCCGCCGGGCCATCTCCGGGATCAAGCGCTGGGCCAGCAGGAACGGTGCCCGCAGGTTCACCGAGATCATGTCGTCGAAATCGGTCACGGAGATGGCCTCGAGCGGCTGCCGCCTGCCTGCCCCGGCGTTGCTGACCAGCACGTCGACCTGCCCGAACGCCTCCTCTGCCTCCTCGGCCAGCCGCGCAACCTCGGCCGGGTCGGCGAGATCGGCGCTGAGCGCGGCGGCCCGGCCGCCCGCCGCCGTGATGTGACCAGCGAGGTGATGGGCAGCGGCGTCGCTAACCCCGTACCCGATGGCCACGCTCACGCGTGCCGACGCCAGCGCCAGCGCGATGGCCCGGCCGATCCCGCCGCTGGCGCCGGTCACCAGCGCGACCTTGCCGGCCAGGCTGGCCGTCATGTCCTCCGGCGTCTGCCGAACGTCGGTCACGGTCGCCACGCTAACAGCCGGGCCTGCCGCGAACCGCGCTGCACCGCCCGGCTGCCAGATACACCGGACCGTCAGAAGGCCGGAAATGGCGCGCCAATGCAAAAAAGGACCCGCAGATTTGAGCTGCCGGGCGTGGCGCGCGGCATTGTCGGGGCATTGGTGCTTACTATCCCCTGGATAGTCCGTCGAAAGGCTGCAAAGTGGACCGGCTGGTCATGTTCAGTGTCCGGGTAGGCGCCCTGGTTTTGCTGGCCGTCGGCTGGGCGAGAATGGAACGCGCTTTGCACGCCGACGAGCTGGCGAGCACGGCGCTGTTTGTGCCGCTCGTCTTTCTTGCCGTGGCCTTCTGGCGGGCTACCGCCCGCTGAGCGGCACCAGCCGGGCAGGTCGGCCGCGCCAGGTAGACTTCTCGGGGCAGAATCAGGGACATGCAGACTCTTCACGTTGCCGTCGTCGGCTCGGGGCCGGCGGGGCTGTACACGGCCGAGGCGCTGATCAAGCAGGCCGCGGCGCTGGATCCGCCGCGCCCGATCCGCGTCGACGTGCTGGACCGGCTGCCAACCCCGTATGGCCTGGTCCGCTACGGCGTGGCCCCCGATCACAAGTCGATCAAGTCGATCGCCGAATACCTGCGCAACGTGCTCGAGCACGACGGCGTGAACTTCATCGGCGGGGTGCACCTGGGCGACGACGTGACCAGGGAGGATCTGCTGGCGGCCTACGACGCAGTGGTCTACGCGACCGGCGCCATGCGGGACCGGCACCTCGGCATCCCTGGCGAAGACCTGCCCGGCAGCATCGCGGCGACTGACTTCGTCAACTGGTACTGCGGTCACCCGGATGTCGATCCCGCCGCGTTCACCCTGGACGCCGAGTCGGTAGCCGTGATCGGTGTCGGGAACGTGGCCGTTGACGTCGCCAGAATCCTGGCCCGCAACCCTGACGAGTTGCGCGAGACCGACGTCTCGCAGCCGGTCCTGGAGGCGCTGCAGGCGAGCAAGGTCCGCGAGGTTTACATGATCGGGCGCCGCGGTCCCGCCCAGGCCAAGTTCACCACCAAGGAGCTGCGCGAGCTCGGCGAGCTGGCCGGCGTCGACCTGGTGGTCGGGACCGGAGAGGCTGACCTGGACGCCTTCGACCCGACGGGCGAGAGCGCTCGCCTCGCGCAGGCAGATCGGCACATCCGCGGCAACTACACGGTGATCTCTGAGTGGGCCGGCCGGGCGCCGACGGGCGGCGCGCGCCGGCTGACCGTCCGGTTCTGGCTGCGGCCCGCGGAGATCGTCGGGCAGGCCGGCGTCGAGGGGCTGATCCTCGAGCGCACCCGGCTGGACGAATCGGGCAAGTTCACCGGGACCGGCGAGCTGGAGACGCTGGACGTGCAGATGGTGCTGCGCTCGGTGGGATACCAGAGCGTTCCGCTCGCGGGCGTTCCCTTCGACGAGCGGTCGGCCACCGTGCCGAACGAGGCCGGCCGGGTGCTCGGGCCAGACGGCACGCCGCTGCCCGGCGAGTACGTGGCGGGCTGGCTCAAGCGCGGGCCGACCGGCGTCATCGGCACCAACAAGTCCGATGCTGCGGAGACGGTGCGATCCCTGCTGGCCGACGTGGCCGGCGGGCCGGGACCCGACGACGTCCCGCTCCCGCGGGCCGGGCTGCTGCGGATGCCGGTGCCGGGCGGGTCAGCCGATGCCACCCCGTCTCCGCTGCATGCGCTGCTCGCCGAGCGCGGCCGCCGCCACGTCAGCTACGCGGACTGGCTGAAGATCGAGGCCGCCGAGAAGGATCTCGCGAGCCGGCTGGGCCGCGGCGGCCGGGTGAAGCTCGCCAGCCGGGACGAACTCGACAAAGCCTGCGGCCTGTCCTGAGCACCGCGAGCCGGGCGGCGGCGGCGTGCCGTCCGTGGCTGTCGTGCCGTCCGTGGCTGTCGCGGCGGCCGTGCCGTCTGTGCTGTCCGTGCCGTCTGTGCCGTCCGCGGCTGTCGCGGCGGCCGCTCGCGGCAGTGCGACCGTTAGCGTGGAAAACGCGCCTGATTTGTCAGTCTTCATCCCACGCTAGCGGTCGCACTCTCACCGCGCCCGCCGGACAGGCGGGCCGGCGCGGCTGTCTGGTCCGCCGTAAACGGGGTACGGGTAGGCCATCGCGGGGGCTCTTGGGCGTCTTGGCCCACACTGCTTCACTACCGCAGCATGGCGCGGCGGAGTGACGGGGATCAACCAGGTGCTCGGGGATGGTTCCTGCGCGGAAGGAAGATCTGCGATGACCACTGTCAAGACGCCGCCCGCCCCGACCCCGATCCGAGGGCGCAGCAGGCAGCCCAAGTGGCCGTCGGCTGGATGCCTGACATCCCTGGCCGATCGTGCTGCGTTCGGCAAGACCGTCCGGTCGCTTGTGCCCCGCCAGGACCACGCAGCCCTCGACCTGCCAGCCGATCGCGGCGACCCCATTGACCTGCTGGAGGCGCAGGCGCGCACGCGGCTGCCGGATCTGGTACCGGTCCGCTACGGCCGGATGGCCGCCTCGCCGTTCGCGTACTTCCGCGGTGCGGCGCTGCCGATGGCCAACGACCTCGCGGCCACGCCCGTGACCGGTCTGCCCGTCCAGGCGTGCGGGGATGCCCACCTCAGCAACTTCGGGCTGTTCGGGTCCCCGGAGCGCCGGGTGGTGTTCGACATCAACGACTTCGACGAGACCCTGCCGGGGCCGTGGGAGTGGGACGTCAAGCGGCTGGCGGCCAGCGTCGAGATCGCCGCCCGCGAAAGCGGCTTCCCCGCCCGGCAGCGCCGGAAGATCGTCCTGGGGGCTGTGACCCGGTACCGCGAGGCGATGCGCGACTTCGCGGGGCTGAGCAACCTGCGGGTCTGGTACGCCCGCCTGGACGTCGACGATCTGCAGGCCCAGCTGAAGCCGACCGGCAGGCTAGGCAGGGCGGTCGGCACGGGCCTGGCCAGGGCGCGCAGCAGTGACAGCATGAAAGCGATGGCCAAGCTGACCCGCACGGTGGATGGCCGGCCGCAGATCATCTCCGACCCGCCGCTGACGGTGCCGATCAGGGACGTGTTCGCGAGCGCGGAAGAAGCCGGAAGCCTGACTGGGATGCTGCATGATCTGCTCGCGTCCTATCGTCAGACGCTGCCCGCGGACACGTCGGAGTTGCTCGCAAGGTACGAGCTGGCCGACATCGCGCGGAAGGTCGTCGGGGTCGGCAGCGTCGGGACGCGGTGCTGGAT
>JBOHCP010000483.1:0-4528 GCA_050698875.1 Streptosporangiaceae bacterium
GAGTACCGCGACGCCGGCCATGACACCGTGATCAAGCCCGGTCCGCTGCGCAGCGCGGTGCCCGGCGGGTTCACGATCGATGATTTCACCGTGGACGAGGAGCAGGGCACGGTGACCTGCCCGGCCGGGCAGGTCCGGCCGATGAGCCCGGCCCGGACCGTGACCTTCGGCACCGTGTGCGCCACCTACCCGCTGCGGCCGCGGTGCACTACCGCCAAAGACGGCCGGTCGATGACCATCCACCCCCGCGACGGGCTGCTGCGCGCCGCCCGCGCGCAGGCCCGCACCCCGGAGTTCAAGGCCGCCTACCCGACCCGGTCGAGCATCGAGCGGACCATCGCCTGGATCGCCACGCAGAACGGCCGCCGGGTCCGGCTCCGCTACCTCGGCACCGCCAGGAACGACGCCTGAGCTGCATACCCGGTGCGCCGGGCTGAACCTGCGGACCCTGGTCAAGGCCGGGCTGACGCGTTCGGGAGGGGCCTGGGTCCTGGCCTGACCGGGCAGGACCGGCCCGCCGAGGCGCTCCGGCCCGCTGCCAGCCGACGCCTCACGGCACCCGGAAGCTCATCCCGGCCGCTACCGCCCCGGCGGCTGACGGCACAGCCGGCATCACCGCGAAACCTGGCCCTCAAGCTCGCCGGGACCGCCGCCCGTGGCATTGGCTTGTTCAGCGCCGTCCTAGCTAGTAGCCGACCGGGCCGGCACCGTCCGGGGGCGGGCCGCATCCCTCGCAGGCCGCCGGCCGGCGGCCCTACAGTGTGTCCATGGCAGCCGAGATACCCCCGTCTCACCGCCAGGCCGACAGCGAGCTGCGGGCGTCCCACACCGACCGGGACGAGGTCGTCGAGAAGCTGCGCGTCGCGGCCGGCGACGGCCGGCTGACGCCGGAGGAGCTCGACGAGCGACTGGAGGCCGCCCTCACCGCCCGGACCTACGGCGAGCTGGCTGCGCTGATCGCCGACCTGCCCGCGGCCGGCTCGGCGGTCGGCGTCGCGCCACCGCAGGCCGCCGAGTTGCTCGTGTTCGACCAGTGGGGTGGCAACGCCACCAGGACCGGCCGGTGGGTGACGCCGGCGAGCATCGAGGCCAGGGTTGTCGGGGGGGACGTCAAGCTGGACTTCACCGAGGCCCAGATCTCCTGCCCGACGCTGCCGATCGAGGCCAACCTGCAGGGCGGCAACCTGATCCTGGTGGTCAAGCCCGGCATCGCCGTCGAGACCAATCACCTGGCGATGGTCGGCGGCAACGTCAAGTTCGGCAAGGGCACGGACCGGCACGACCCGGTCGTCCTCCGCGTGGAGGTGTCCGGGCGGTTGCTGGGCGGCAGCGTCGTGGTGCGGCTACCGCGGCGGACATTCCGGCAGTGGCTGACACGCAAGCCGCGACCGTACTCGACTATGCCAGCCTGACGCTGCGCTCAGCCGCTCCTGGCACATGCGGCGGTCACGGTGCGCGCGCGGCCGCTCAGCCAGCCGGCGATCAGGGTTGCGACAGAGACCGCGAGTAGGGCGAGGCCGGGCACCGTCCAGCTGCCGGTCACGTCGTGCAGGAACCCGATCGCCAGCGGTCCGGCGCTCGCGATCAGGTATCCGGCCCCCTGAGCGAATGCGGACAGCGAGGCTGCGGTCACCGGGTCGGGTGCCCGGGCCATTGTGTAGAAGATGCCGAGCCCGAGCGTGGCGCCCTGGCCGAAGCCGAGCAGCAGGATGAAGCCGGTAGCCAGGCTCGCCGGGCCGAAGAACACGCCGGCCAGCCCCGCGCCCGTGCCGAGCATGGCCAGCGCTGCCAGCCTGCGCTGGTCGGTGGCACGCTGCGCGAGCACGGGGATCACCAGCGCCGTCACCGCGTTGCCCAGGTTCATCAGAGCCAGCAGGTCACCGGCGTGCACGGCACTGACGCCGCGATCGCGGAACATAGTCGGAAACCAGGACAGGGTGGCGTAGTAGATCAGGCTCTGCAGTCCCAGGAACATCGTCACCTGCCAGGCCAGCGCCCAGCGGCCCATGGCCAGCACGCCAGCCTGGCGGGCCTGGCGTGACCGCCCCGATTCGGCGACCAAGGCCCGCTCGGGCAGCGTCCGGTACCGGAGCTGCGGCAGCCACACGAGGGCCGCGAGCAGCGCCGGAGCGGCCCACAGGCCCAGCGAGATCCGCACCGCCGAGCTGCCCGCGGTCAGCCCGCCGCCGGCCGCGGTGAAGACCGGCACCGCGACCAGCGATGCGACGATGGCGCCCACGGAGAGCATCAGCAGGTACAGGCCGATCAGCAGCCCGGCCCGATCCGGGTCCCGCCGCTTGACCAGGCTGGGCAGCAGCACGTTGAGGAGCGCGATGGCGCCGCCAGCCACGACGGTGCCGGGGAACAGCAGCACCGCCGGGCTCAGGCTGCGGAGCAGCAGGCCGGCGGCGAGCAGCACGAGCGCGCCGCCGAGCACGCGTTCCTCGCCGAACCTGCGGCTGAGCGGTGCGCCCGTGCCGGAGAACACGCCGAAGCACAAGACCGGTACGCCGGCGAGCACCGCGAGGCTGGCCGCCGACGTGTGCAGGGCGGACTCCAGCTCAGGGAAGATCGGCGGCAGGCTCGTGATGGCGGCGCGCATATTGACCGCGAGCACGACGACACCGATGACCAGGAGCGCCGCACCCGGCCGGGCTCGAACCCGGGCGGCTGGCGCTGGTTCCCCGATCTTCACGCGCGTCCTCCCGGTGTCGGCCCGGCATGCTACGAAAGGCACCATGACCGGCGCTGATATCCCGCGGGAGTCTATGCTGTCCGATCCGGCCCTGCGGGCGGAGGCCGAGCGGTGGCTGCGCGCCCTGGCGGGCCCGCAGGCCCGGCTGCGGGACGATCAGTGGACCGCGGTCCGGGCGCTCGTAGCCGATCGCGCCCGCGCGCTGGTTGTGCAGCGCACCGGCTGGGGCAAGTCGGCGGTGTACTTCACCGCCGCCGCGCTGCTGCGCGCCCGGGGCGGCGGCCCGGCGGTCATCGTCTCGCCGCTGCTCGCTCTCATGCGGAACCAGATCGAGGCGGCGGGCCGGGCCGGCATCGTGGCGCGCACGGTCAACTCGGCCAACGTCGGCGAGTGGCACGAGGTCTACGCCGAGGTCGCAGGGGGCCAGGTAGACGTGCTGCTCGTCAGCCCGGAACGGCTCAACAACCCTGGCTTCCGCGATCAGGTCCTGCCGGAACTGGTCACCTCGGCCGGCCTGCTTGTGGTGGATGAGGCACACTGCATCTCCGACTGGGGCCACGACTTCCGGCCGGACTACCGGCGGCTCCGGACGCTGCTGACCCAGCTGCCGCCCGGCGTGCCGGTCCTGGCAACCACTGCCACGGCCAACGCGCGGGTCAGCCGTGACGTCGCCGAGCAGCTCACGGCCGGCGCGCGGACGGAAACCCTGGTGCTGCGCGGTCCGCTGGACCGCGACAGCCTCCGCCTGGCCGTGCTGGCGCTGCCGACCGCGGAGCGCCGGCTCGGCTGGCTGGCGGAGTTTCTCGGCCAGCTGCCCGGCTCCGGCATCATCTACACGCTCACCGTCGCCGCGGCCCGCGAGACGGCCGCGTTCCTGCGGGAGCGCGGCCAGAACGTCCGGTCCTACACCGGTCAGGACGACCCGGCTGACCGCGCGGACGCAGAGCAGGGACTGGTGGCCAACCAGGTGAAGGCCCTCGTGGCGACCAGCGCGCTTGGCATGGGATTCGACAAGCCCGACCTGGGCTTCGTCGTTCACCTGGGCGCCCCGCAGTCACCCGTCGCCTACTACCAGCAGATCGGCCGGGCGGGCCGGGCGGTGGATCACGCTGAGGTCGTGCTGCTGCCCGGCCGCGAGGACGCCGACATCTGGGCGTACTTCGGCTCGCTCGCCTTCCCGGCTGAGCCGGTGGTGCGCCGCACGCTGGCAGTGCTGGCGGAGGCGAGCCGGCCGCTGTCGACGGCCGCGCTCGAGGCCAGCATCGACCTGTCCCGGGGCCGGCTCGAGATGATGCTCAAGGTGCTCGACGTCGACGGCGCCGTCCGCCGGGTGGCCGGCGGCTGGACCGTGACGGGCGAGCCCTGGCCGTACGACGCTGACCGGTACCGCCGGGTCGCGGCCGAGCGCGGCCGCGAGCAGCGGGCCATGCTCGACTACATCGCCACCACCGGGTGCCGGATGGAGTACCTGCGCCGGCAGCTCGACGACCTGGCGGCCGCGCCGTGCGGCCGGTGTGACAACTGCACCGGGCGGCCGTGGTCCGACCTGGTGCCGGACGCGACGGCGGCAGCGGCCCGCGAGAAGCTCGGGCGGCCCGGCGCCGTGCTCGAGCCGCGCAAGATGTGGCCGACCGGAATGGGCGATCTCGGCATCGAGGTTGCGGGCAAGATCGGACCCGGGCTGTCGGCCGCGCCCGGCCGCGCCCTCGGGCGGCTGACAGAGCTGGGCTGGGGCCCGCGGCTGCGCCAGCTGCTGGACCTCGGGGCCGACACCGAGGTGCCCGAGGACATGCTGGCGGCGGTCGTCACGGTCCTGGCCGGCTGGCAGTGGCC
>JBOHCP010000484.1:0-4517 GCA_050698875.1 Streptosporangiaceae bacterium
GCCGGCAGCCCGGTCGGGCGCGCGGCCGCGGCTTCGGCGTCGTCCTCGCGCAGCGCGGCCGGGCGGTTGCGGCTGCCGCGGAACAGGTTCGTGGCGATGATGCCGGGGCACAGCGCGGTGACCCCGATCGGTGCGTCCCGCCGGGCGAGGTCCAGGGCCAGTACCTCGGTCAGCGCGAGCACCGCGTGCTTGGTGATCGCGTACATGTTGCCGGCGCTGACGACCGCGGTCATGGAGCAGGTGTTGACGATGTGGCCGGGCTCCCCGCCGGCGAGCATGCGCGGCACGAACTCCCGGATGCCGTGCACGACGCTCCAGAAGTTCACCCCGACGGTCCACTCCCAGTCCTTCGTCGTGGCCGCCCAGACGGGGCCGTCCAGGTAGCCCTCGACGCCCGCGTTGTTGCAGAGCAGGTGCACGGCACCGAATCGCTCATAGGAGGCGTCGGCGAGCCGCCGCACCGAGTCCGGGTCGGCAACGTCGGTCGCGACGCCGGCCACCTGGTGCCCGGCCGCGGTCAGCTCGGCGACGGTCGCGGCCAGCGCGTCCGGCTGGATGTCAGCGGCGACGATCGCCATGCCCTCGGCCGCGAACCGGAGCGCGAACGCCTTGCCCATCCCGCTGCCAGCGCCGGTGATGACGGCGGTCCGCCCCGCGAGGTCGAGCATGCCGCCCCCCCTACTGGGCAGCCAGGGCGCTGCCGTCGGCCTGGACGGGCAGGACGGGCAGCTTCACCTCGCCCGGCAGGGACAGGATGCGGACGAGGTCACCGGGCGCTCGCAGCCGGGCCAGGGCGGACGGGGTGTCGTCCAGGCTGACCCGCTCGCTGACGATCGCGTCCGCGGGCACCCGGCCGGCCGCGATGTGCCCGACCGCGGCCTCGTAGTTCGCGTAGCTGTACGCGCACGTCCCGGCCATCTTCAGGCCGCCCTGGACGAGCTGGAACAGCGACACGGCGGGCGCCTCGGTCGCGAGGGCAACCTCGACGAACGTGCCGCCCGGCGCGAGCACGTCCAGCGACTCGGCGAACAGCCCGATCGCGCCGGAACAGTCGATCACGGCCTGGAACTGGCGGCCGCTGGACGCCACGTAGTCGCGCAGGCTGATCTCCCTGGTGTCGATGACGGCGTTGGCGCCGACCGCGGCGGCGGCGGCGCGGCGACCGGGCGACCGGCCCGCGCCGACGATGTGATCCACGCCGGCCAGTCGCAGCGCCATGATCGCGTTGAGGCCGATCGACCCGACGCCGTGCACCAGGACCGCGTCGCCGGGACCGACGTCAGCCTGCCCGACCGCCTGCAGCGCGACGGCGAGCGGCTCGGCGTGCGCGCCCTGCTCCACCGGCAGCCCGTCAGGGAGCGCCACGAGCTGGCCGGCCTGAACTGCCACGTACTCGGCGTACGCGCCGGGCGCCGACAGTCCGAGGTTCGGCAGCGCGGCGCAGCGGAACGGCAGCCCGGCCGCGCACTCGCGGCAGGCCTGGCACGCGCCCAGCGGGTTGACCGCGACCGGCTGGCCGACCTGCCAGCCGGTCACGCCGCGGCCTGCCTCGGCTATCCGCCCGCCGAGCTCGTGGCCGAGGATCTGGCCAGGCTCTGTCAGCCCGTGCTCGATGGCGTGCACGTCGGACCCGCACAGCCCGCACGCCAACACCTCGATGACGACCTCGCCGGGTCCCGCCATCGGGTCGGGAACGGCGGCTACCTCCGTGCCGCCCGGCACGCACACCACTGCCCGCACGCCACGCCTCCGATCAGGCTCCGGCCGGGCGGACTAGGTCCAGTGCCGCTGTCACGACGCCGGCCACGGTCAGCCCGTAGTACTCGTACAGGTCCGCAGGGACCCCCACCTCGAGGTCGGCGTCCGGCAGCGCGACCGCACGCAGCGCCACCGTTAGCCCGCGCCGCCCCGCCACCTCGGCGACGATGCTAGCGAGGCCGCCGATCACGTTATGATCCTCGACCGTGACCACCCGGCCGGTGCGCGCTGCGGTCTGCACCAGCGCGGCCTCGTCGAACGGCTTCAGGTACGCCGCATCGTAGACCTCGGCGGCGATGCCGTCATCCGCCAGCGCCGCGGCGGCCCGGACCGCGAGGCCGACGCCCATGCCGTGCCCGATCAGGGTCACGTCGCTGCCGCTGCGCAGCCGCAGCCACTGGCCGTGGCCGATGACCGGCGGCGTCTTGTACACGGTCGGCGGGCGCTCCGGGATCCGCAGGTAGACGGGGCCAGCCAGGCTGGCGGTCGAGCGCATCATGCTGATCACGGCACCGGCGTCGGCCGGCGCCACGACCGTCATGTTGGTGATCGACCGGGCGACCGCCACGTCCTCGACGGCGTGGTGACTGGTCCCGAAGAAGCCCATGGCCAGGCCCGACAGCCGCCCGACGAGCCGGACCGGCAGATGGTTGTACGCGACGTCGGTGCGCAGCTGCTCGGCGCACTTGAGGACGCCGAACGGGGACATGGCGAAGATATAGGGAACGAAGCCGCTGGCGGCGAGGCCCGCTGCCACCGACACGGAGTTCGTCTCCGCGATGCCGAGCTCGATGTAGCGGCCGGGATGGCGGTCGCGGAACTCGGCCAGCGGGGAGCTGAGGTCGGCGCTCAGCGTCAGCACGCGGGGGTCGGCGTCGGCGAGCGCGGCGATCGCATAGCCAGCCGGATTGGCCGCCGCCGCCGTCTCGATCTCGGTGTCGGTGAAGACGTCGACCATGCCAGGACTGGAGCCGGCGCCGTGCGCTAGGTCCGTCACTGCATCCTCGCCGTGATCTCGTCGACGACCTCGGCCCGCTGCTCGGCCGACAGCAGGCCGAGGTGCCATGACTGGGGTGCCTGCTCGAACAGGGCCGCGCCCCGGCCCTTCCTGGTTCTCGCGATGACGCAGACCGGCTGGTCAGATCCGGTGCCTGGCAGGCTGTCGAAGGCATGGAGCAGCGCCTGCAGATCGTGCCCGTCGATCTCGCGGGTCAGCCAGCCGAACGCGGCGAACCGGTCCGCCAGGGGCTCGATGTTCATCGCCGTCGATGTCGGGCCGCTGCCGGAGAAGCCGTTCGCGTCCACGATCGCGACCAGGCCGCCGAGGCGGTAGTGGCTGCCGGCCATGACGGCCTCCCAGACCTGGCCCTCCTGCAGCTCGCCGTCGCCGGTGAGCACGAACACCCGGTAGTCGCGCCCGGACAGCCGCCCGGCCAGCGCCATGCCCACGCCGACCGACAGGTTATGGCCGAGCGAGCCGGCGCTGAAGTCGATGCCGGGCGCGAGCCGCATGTTGGGGTGGTCGCCCAGCGGCGAGCCGATCCGGCCGAACTGGGCGAGCCAGTCCGCGGGGAAGTAGCCAAGATCGGCGAGCACCGGCCACAACCCGGTGGCGACGTGCCCCTTGCCGAGCAGGAACCGGTCCCGCTCCGGCCAGCCGGGGTCGTGCGGCCGCAGCCGCAGCGCGTGGTAGTACAGCGTCGCGATGACCTCGGCGCAGGAGAACGTGCTTGCGTAGTGGCCGAACCCGGCCTGATCGATGAGCCGGACCGTGTTCAGCCGGATCCAGTCCGCGCGCCAGGACAGCTCCGCTGCCGTGACGGCACGGCCGCGCTCCAGCGTGGCCGGCGGCAGCGGGGTTACCGGGCCTGCGGTCATGACGTCAGCCTCCCAGCGTTGCGCCGCGGGTGAGCGGGCGGACGGTGCGCGCGTACACCGACAGCCAGCCGCAGCCGGGCGGCGGGGTGAGCGCGGGCAGGGTCGCGAGCCGCTGCGCCAGCTCGGCGGCGGGCACGTCCAGGTCGATGGTGCGGGCGTCGAGGTCGACGCTGATGACGTCGCCGTTGCGGACCAGCCCGAGCGGGCCGCCGGCCGCGCCCTCCGGGCTCACCTCAGCCACCGAGATGCCCTTGTTGACCAGTCCGGACAGCTGTCCGTCGGTGATCACGGCGACCTTTTCCGACAGCCCTGCGCCGTCGAGCGCGAACACGAACGCGGACGTGAAGCCCATCCCCGGCGCGCCGCGCAGCCCGAGGCCCGTCAGCACCAGTACCTCGCCCGCCCGCACCTCGCCGGCCCGGATCGCGGCGATGCCTTCCTCGCGCGACCGGTACACCCTGGCCGGGCCGGCGAACCGGTGCACGCCGTCGTCGGCGACAGTGCGCTTGGCGACGGCGCCGTCGGGGGCGAGCGACCCGCGCAAGATCACGATGCCGGGGTGGCGCGCGAGCGGCGCGCCTAGCGGCCGGATCACGTCCTCATCCACGGCGTGGGTACCGTCGGTCAGCTCGCCGACGGTCTGCCCGCCCACCGTCGGCTGGCCGAGGTCGAGCAGCGGCGCGAGCTGGCGGAGCAGGCCGAGCGCCCCGCCGGCGTCCTCGAACTCGTCGATGCGCCGATCCCCGTTGGGCTTGACCGCAGCCAGCAGCGGGACCTGCGGGGCCAGCGTCTCGAACAGCTCGTAGACGTCCGCGTCGCAGCCGGCCTCCACCGCCACCGCCTGCAGGTGCTTGAGACAGTTCACCGAGCCGCTGATCGCA
>JBOHCP010000485.1:0-4499 GCA_050698875.1 Streptosporangiaceae bacterium
CGCTCGGCACCGGCCTGCGGCCGCCGCGCCACGGCGCCCGGGCGCCGAGCCTGGCGGGATCGAGGCCGGACAGCGGGTGGCCCTGGCCGTAGAACCTCGTCCGGGCCAGCAGCGTGATCATCGGCTTGGTGAACAGGAACACCACCACCACGTCGATGAGCGTGGTCAGGCCGAGGGTGAACGCGAAGCCGCGGACGTCACCCTGCGACAGGATGTACAGCAGCAGCGCCGCCAGGAATGAGACGGTGTCGGACACCAGGATGGTGCGCCTGGCCCGGCCCCAGCCCCGTTCCACGGCGGCCCGCAGCGACCTGCCCTCTCTGACCTCGTCGCGCAATCGCTCGAAGTACACGATGAACGAGTCAGCGGTGATGCCGATCGCGACGATGAGCCCCGCGATGCCCGCGAGAGTCAGCGTGAAGCCGGCCTCCTTGGACAGCAGCACGACCGACAGGTAGGAAAGCAGGGCCGCAATCGCGAGGCTGAGGACCGACACGATGCCGAGCCCGCGGTAGTAGATGAACGAGTAGATCACCACCAGCAGCAGCCCGATCACCGCGGCGAACAGCCCGGCGGACAGCTGGTCGGAACCCAGCGAGGGCGACACCGACGAGGTGTACAGGTTCTTGAACGACAGCGGCAGGCTGCCGTACTTGAGCACGTCGGCGAGCTGGGTGGCCTGACCCTGGCTGAAGCCGGTGCTGCCTCCGGTGATCTGGAATGAGGAGGAGAACGCGCTCTGGACCTGCGGCGGCGTGCCCTGCAGGTCACCGTCGAGCACGATCGCGATCAGGTCGAGCGGCGAGGTCGCCTGGCCGGTGCTGCTGTCGTAGTACTGGCCGGCCATGGACGTGGTCAGCGTGCCCAGCTTGCCGGCGGCGGGATTCCTGACGTTGACCGAAACGACCCAGCCGCCGGTGGCCAGGTCCTGAGCCTGCGCGTTGCTCAGGTCCTTGCCCTGCGCCACCGCCTTGTCCATCGCGTACTTCACGCCGTTCAGGCAGGCGATGGTCTGCACGCTCGGGTTGTCCCACGCGTTCGGGTTGGCGCCGTAGAGCTGCGACTTCCAGTTCTTGGCGTCGCAGTTGACCTCGTCGAACTGCTTCTTCGCCGCCGCGCTCAGCAGGGCCGCCTTCCCGGTGCCGTCAGCGGTCGTAGCGAGCACCTGCTTGCCGGGACTGGTCGAGGCCTTCGGCGTGGCCGATGGGCTCGCGCTCGGCGAAGCGGAGGGCGACGGTGACGGTGACGAGGTGGACGTGCTGTAATTCGGCGCGGTCAGCAGGACCTGGCGCAGCCGCAGCAGCGCCGTCTCGCCTACCAGCGTGGCGACCTTCTGCGCGCCGGCGCCTGGCACCGAGACGACGATCTCGTTGGTGCCCTGGGGCACCACCGATGCGCCGGTCAGGCCAGTGGCCTCGACGCGGTTGGTGATGATCCGCACCGCCTGGGCCATCGCTGAGGCACTTGGCGGCGGGCTGGTCTTCTGGCCTGGCTGCTTCGTCGTCACCGCCTGGAGGGTGACGGACGTGCCGCTCGACAGGTCGAGCCCGCGGCCAACAAAGAAACTCTTGTGCCAGTGCGAGGGGCTGACGATGTTCCCGCCGAGCACACTGACGAGCATCACGAGGATGAGCACCACCAGGGCGGCCAGATACCGTCCGGGGTGGGAGGTTGGGGTGCTTGGCGGAGCCACGAGTGTGCTGTCTCCCGCTGCGTCGGGGCGTGATTACCGGCTGAAGTCGCTGCGCTCTTCTGAGCTGTGGTCATCTGACCAGTCCGACGACTGGTCAGTGTCGGTGTGCAGGACCCCGTCGGGCTCGTCGTCGGGCAGTACCTGGCCGATGGCCTGGCGCAGCATCTTGATCGTGACGCCGGGCGCCACCTCGACCATGATGTTGCGGTCGTCGCCGTCGACGACGGTTCCGAAGATGCCGTGCACGGTACGGATCTTGGCTCCGTTGACCACCCGGCGCTGGGTGTTCTGCGCGTTCTGCTTCTTACGAGACTGCGACCGGAACATGAAGACCATGATCAGCGCGAACACGACGACGATCAGGATCAGCGACGTTTCCGAGGAACCGGACGACTTCGCGGCGGCGGCGAGTATGTGAGTCCCCATCGAGGGACATCCTTCCGATTAGTTCTGCCCCGGCGGCCGACGCCCGGCGGGTCCGGACCCGGAGCAGTGCCGATTTCGGCGTGACTTGGACCAACTGCCGCAGTTTAGCGGCGCGCGCGTGGCGCACCAACAGGCTATGGGGTATCCGGAGTGATTGTGACCAGTCCGCGACACGCAGTCACATTCCGCCGCAGGTCAGCGCGCTGTAACTAGTCGAAAAGGGTAACCTCGCCATCCGGCTCGCCCTGCTGGCCGCCGCCCGCCCAGCCGGTCCGGCTGGGCGCCGGCAGGCCGAGGTGCTGCCAGGCCGCCGGCGTGGCGACCCGGCCACGCGGGGTGCGGGCGATCAGGCCTTCCCGCACCAGGAACGGCTCCGCCACGACCTCCACCGTCTCGGCTTCCTCGCCTACCGCCACCGCCAGGGTGGACAGCCCGACCGGCCCGCCGCCGAACCTGCTCACCAGCGCGGTGAGGACGGCCCGGTCGAGGCGGTCGAGCCCGCGCGCGTCCACCTCGTACACCTCGAGCGCCGCCCGGGCGCAGTCCCTGGTCACGACGCCGTCACCGCGGACCTCCGCGTAATCCCGCACTCGTCGCAGCAGCCGGTTGGCGATCCGGGGCGTGCCCCTGGACCGGCCGGCGATCTCGTCCGCGCCGTCATCGCGCAGCGTCACGCCGAGCAGCCCGGCCGACCGGCGGACGATGACGCCGAGCTCGGCGGGCTCGTAGAAGTCCAGGTGCGCGGTGAAGCCGAACCTGTCGCGCAGCGCGGCGGGCAGCAGCCCCGCCCTCGTGGTGGCCCCGACCAGGGTGAACGCCGCGATGTCCAGCGGGATTGCGGTGGCTCCCGGACCCTTCCCGACCACGACGTCGACCCGGAAGTCCTCCATGGCCAGGTACAGCATCTCCTCGGCGGGCCTCGCCACCCGGTGGATCTCGTCGATGAAGATGACCTCGCCATCGCAGAGCGTCGACAGGATCGCGGCGAGATCACCAGCCCGCTCGATGGCGGGGCCGCTGGTGATCCGCAGCGGCGCGCCCAGCTCGGTCGCGATGATCATGGCAAGGGTGGTCTTGCCGAGGCCGGGCGGGCCGGACAGCAGCACGTGATCGGGTGGCCGCCCCCGGCGCAGCGCGCCCTGCAGCATCAGCGACAGCTGCTCGCGGACCCGGTCCTGACCGACGAGCTCGGTCAGCCGCTTCGGCCGCAGCGCACCCTCGACGACTCGGTCGTCGGAGTCGGCGAGGGCGGAGCCGACCCCGTCCGGGTCCGCCATGCGGCCCGTCATGACCGGCCGAGCACCCGCAGGGCGGCGCGCAGCGCGACGGCCACCTCGACACCGGCGGCCTCGCCGTCGGCGGTGAGCTCGCCGCCGGCGGTGAGCTCGGTCACCACGGCAGCGATCGCCTGGTCGGCTTCCCTGCCGCCCCAGCCGAGGCTCACCAGCCCGGCCCGGACCTGGTCCTGCCACTGCGGCAGCACCCGGCCGATCGCGGCGGCCCCGTTGGCCGTCGCGGGGCCGACCGGCGAGCCCAGCCGGCCGGCGAGCTCGAGCACGATGCGCTGCGCGCCCTTGCGCCCGATGCCGGGCACCGAAATCAGCGCCGCGAGGTCCTCGGTCGCAACCGCCCGGCGCAGCGCGTCGGGCGTCAGCACCGCCAGCATGGCCTGCGCCAGCCTGGGTCCCACCCCGCTGGCCGTCTGCAGCAATTCGAAGACGGCGCGCTCGTCGTCGGTGGCGAACCCGTACAAGGTCAGCGAGTCCTCCCTGACCACCAGCGACGTCGCGACCCTCGCCTGCTCGCCGGCCCGCAGCCCGGCCAGCGTGCCGGGCGTGCACTGCACGAACAGGCCGACACCGCCGACGTCGATCACCACGCCGTCGGGGGCGAGAGCCGCGACCGAGCCGGCCACGTGCGCGATCACCGGGCGCCGCCCGCCGTGCTGGGCCGGGGGGACGACCCCCGAAGACCCCCCGCCGCCTCGACCGCGGCGGCCAGTCGGTGCTGCGCGGTCCCCCGCCAGAGATGGCAGATGGCGAGGGCGAGGGCGTCCGCGCAATCGGCCGGGCGCGGCGGGTCAGCGAGCCGCAGCAGCCTGGACACCATCCCCGTGACCTGCTGCTTGCCGGCCACGCCGGACCCGGTCACCGCGGCCTTCACCTCGCTCGGGGTGTGCAGCGCGACCGGGATGCCGCGCCGCGCGGCGCACACGATGGCTACGGCGCCCGCCTGGGCGGTGCCCATGACCGTCCGCACGTTGTGCTGGCTGAACACGCGCTCCACCGCCACCGCGTCCGGCTCAAGGCGGGTCAGCCACTCGTCAAGCTCCGTCTCGAGGGCGAGCAGCCGGGCGCCGATGTCGTCGCCGGCGGGGGTC
>JBOHCP010000486.1:0-4496 GCA_050698875.1 Streptosporangiaceae bacterium
ACGTTGTCGAGCGCGCGCGGTCGAGCGTCGGCAGCCTGTACCACCATTTCGGGGGGAAGAGCGAGCTGTTTCTCGCGCTGTGGCACGAGCATCAGGCCGCGTATGAGAAGGCGGCCAGCGCGGCGGTCGCGGCGGCGCGGCGAGCAGGAATCAGTGACCCGACCGAGCTGTTCGCCGCGGGCGCCCGAGCCTATCTTGACGGCAGCTGGCAACGGCGGGACCTGGCGATGCTGTTCTCCTCCGGCGACGGTCCGCCCGGCTTCGAGCTGATGAAGCGGCATCGCGGCCACGAGTGGATCCGGCAGAACGACGCCCTGCTGCAGCTCGCGGACACTTCGCTGGACCGGCTGTATGCGGCCGTGCTCACCTCCGTCATCGGTGAGGGGGCGCGCGAGGTCGCAGCGGCCAGAACCAGGGCGCAGGCGGACCAGATCATCGACGTGGTCATCGAGTACGCGCGCCGGCTGATGGCCGCGGGACCCGCCAGGCCGTGACGCCAGAGCGCACCGGACGTGGCGGCCTGGAGTCAGCGCTGCGGGAACTCCAGGCCGTGCTCGGACTCGGGGCGAGCGCCGAAGATGCGTCGCTCTGACTCCGATATGGCAACGTCGTTGATGCTGGCCTCACGGCGCCGCATCAGGCCGTGCTCGTCGAACTCCCACAGCTCGTTCGCATAGCTACGCCACCACTGGCCGGACATGTCGTGGCATTCGTAGTGGAACCGCACGGCGATCCGATCATCGGTGAAGGCCCAGAGGTTCTTGCGCAGGGCGTAGTCCAGCTCGCGCTGCCATTTGGGCGGTGAGGAAACTGACGATCGCCTCGCGGCCGGTAAAGGAGCTGCCGCGGTTACGCCAGTCCGGATCGACGGTGTGGCTCCGGCAACTCGCTCCGGGTCGTGTTCCACGCGTCCTCGGCCGCCTGGACCTTTCTCATCGCAGCATCGCGATCGAACGGAGGCAACGGCGGTCGGTCTGGCATCGCACTCTCCCGAGAATGTTCTCTGACACCGTCCATTGAGTGTAGGAAGCGACAGCCGTGTCGGCCGGCCGGATTGATCCGCCCGAGCGCCCGGCTGGTCAAGAATCTAGTAGCTATGCAGCATGCGTCAGTGTGATGCGGCGGCTCGTTGGTGTTGCTGTGTTTCTGACATTTCGTGGTCGTTTCGGGCAAGCAGCTGGTCGATGGCTGCAGCACGCGCCTTCATTTGGCCGTCGGACGGCTTGCGGCCGGCGCCCTGGATCGTCCCGCGGCGGATCAACCGCCGCTGCCTGGCCGTCGGCCCGTACCCTGTTAGCACGTGACGCACGGCCGAATGGCACCACCACCCGGTAGCCGCAGTGGACACCGGATTGACTGCTGCGCGTACGCGACGCCCGGTCCGGGACATCATGCCTCCCGCTGTAGCAAGGGATCTGCCTGCACCCATGGTGCACCGGTGACGGCGAAGATGCGAACCGGCGCCGGAGACGCTCCGTCCGCTCGCCCGCGGTCCGCAGGCGGAGGCCAAGCACCCCCAGGGACGGGTTCATGGACCACCTGCTTGCAAAGATCATTCGTCTAACGGCTCGACCTGGCATGCCCCAGGTGAGGGTCTGTGTGCCGTCTTCCCGGCCACCGTCACTGTCCCGCTTGTGGGCCGGTCCAATCGGCGATCAGGTTCAGCAACGTCGATTTCCCGCTACCCGACGGGCCCATCACCGTCACTGCTTCTCCGGAGGACACTTCCAAGCTGATGCGGTCCGCGGCGGGCTGGTTCCGGTCGGCGTAGCGTTTGGTTACCCCGCTAAGGCGAATCACGGCGTCCATTGGTAGTCAGGGGCGCGGTGCCCGTGCGGCCCGTTTCCCCATCCCCCTTTCAAGGCTGTACGCGCGGTTTTCCCGCATACGGCTGGCGTTGTTTCGGCGGCGAGCTGGCGGGCTGGCGCCGTCGAGGTGGTCATAGGGACCACAGTGCCTGGGTGGGTGGGAGGCGGGCGGCGCGCATGGCGGGGAGCAGTCCGGCGGCGGCGCCGATGAGCAGCGCGGCGCTGAGGCTGGGGCCCCAGGCGAGCGGGGGGATGACGATGGCCCAGCCGCGGGCGTGGGCGTAGATGACGGTGGCGGCCGCGCCGAGAGTGACGCCGACCGCGCCGCCTGCGAGGGCGAGCAGGATGGCCTCGGACAGGAACTGGGTGCGGATGTTGTTCCCAGAGGCGCCCAGCGCGCGGCGCAGCCCGATCTCGCTGCGGCGCTCCATAACGGAGATGAGCATGATGTTGGCCACGCCGACGGCGCCGACCAGCAGCGCTACCGCGCCCAGGCCGAGGAACAAGACGTTGAACGCGCCCTGGGCGTCGGCCTGGGCGACCAGCGCCGCCGACGGGACGGAGGCCTGGACCTGCTCGGGGTTTTCCGGGTTTGCCTGGGCCGCGAGCAGGCTGTCGACGGCGTTGACCTTGCTGTCCTGGGCGCGGACGTAGATGGTGGACGGGTGGCCGTCGAAGCCGAGGTATTTCACTGCGGCTCCGCCGCCGTGGCAATTCGCTGGAGCCTGACCCGGCAGGCCACCGGATCGACGCGGGCCGCAGCTAGTCCCCTTTCAACCGTGCGCCATGACACATATCACCTGGTTATGCGCTTTGGCCGATGTCAGATATCAGCATTTCCAAGTCGACCAGATCGGCGGCTACGTGAGCGCCTCCACCAAGGACCGCAGTCACACCAAGTAATCGCGGTGGACGCCAGCGGGCGGGGTCGGCATGGCCGCCGCCAGCCAGCTGCCGTCCGCCAGCATCACAAAGCCGTGCGCAGGACATCCGATACGCGGGACACGAGCAGCAGCTTGCCTGGGTCGGCAGTTGCCCGCAGCATGACGCTACGACGCATGCCCGGACCGTCGTAGCTAAGGCCAGCGGATCCGAGGTCACGCCATCAGCCGCTACCCTCCCAGCATCGGCCAGCACAAACTGGACGGCGTGGCACGCGCAACTCCCGCAGTCGTCTCGAGGCCGGACGTAGCCCGATCACAGTGTCCGCTATACAGCTTTCGTTCCTCCGGGGCCAACTTCGCTGCAAGAGGGCCAACTATCGTGCAACTTCACAGGCACGAGCCCGCTTGACAGCGGCGGCGGAGCCGGGATTTCATTCCCTCTAGAACGCGATTCTAAGATTGCCCTGGTTCCGAGGGCGGCGAGCGACGCCCTCGGCTGGCTGGGGCGTGCCGGGAGGCTCGATGGAACTTGACCTTGGGCCGGAGATAGCGCAGTTTCGCGCGGAGATCCGGGACTGGATCGGCGGGCACGCCCCGGCCGGGCTCGCCGACCTCACCGACTGGAACAACGTCGTCACCACCGGCGGCTACGGCAGCGAACGGCGCGCGGCGGCCATACAGCACCCGCTCTATGGGCAGTGGGAGCACGAGCTATCGGACGCCCGGCTCATCTGCCCGCAGTGGCCGGCTGACTTCGGCGGCAAGGGGCTTGACGCGGTTCGGGTGTCGGTGTTCAACGAGGAGTTGCACCGCGCGGGCGTGCCCAGGGTCGTCCGTGGCATGGGCGAGAGCCTGGTCGGCCCGTCGGTCATCGTGCACGGCACGCCGGAGCAGCAGGCGTACTTCCTGCCGCGGATCATCACCGGCGAGGACGTCTACTGCCAGGGCTTCTCTGAGCCCGGCACGGGCTCGGACCTGGCCGGCCTGCAGACCAGGGGCGAGGTCGACGGCGACGAGGTCGTCATCACCGGCCAGAAGCTGTGGACATCCGGCGCCGCGCGGGCCACTAAGATGTTCGTGCTCTGCCGCACCGACCCCGCGGCCGAAAAGCACGCCGGCATCTCGTTCGTGCTGATCGACTTCACCGACCCGCGCGTGAGCTACCGGCCGGTGCGGCAGCTGACCGGTGCCGCCGAGTTCTGCGAGGACTTCCTCGACGGCGTGCGGGCGCCGCTGTTCAACGTCATCGGCGGCCTCAACAACGGCTGGCGGGTGGCGATGACGACCCTCGGCTACGAGCGCGGTGGCAGCGCCTCGGTGCAGCACCTCGCCTACGAGCGGGAGTTCTGGGCGCTGACCGAGACGGCCCGCAAGCGCGGCGTCGCCGCCGACCCGCGGACGCGGCAACAGCTGGCCTGGGCCTATACACAGGTCGAGCTCATGCGGTTCGCCGGCCTGCGCGCGCTGGCCGGGCTCGCGCAGGGCCGTCGGCCGGGCCCAGAGGCGTCGATTAACAAGCTGTTCTGGAGCGAGTACCACAAGCGGCTCGGCGAGATCGCGATGGACATCGAGGGCAGCGACGCCCTCATCCGGCCGCCCGGCGACGGCTACCCGACGACCGGCTGGCAGAACGTGTTCCTCGCCAGCCGCGCGGGCTCGATCTACTCGGGCACGAACGAGATCCAGCGCAACATCGTCGCCGAGCGTGCTCTCGGGCTGCCCAAGGAGCCGCGGGTGCCGGCGTGACCGCGATCAGTCCCGTCGCGTCCGCGACCGCGGGCGAGGGAACGGGCTCGCCGGGTGC
>JBOHCP010000487.1:0-4494 GCA_050698875.1 Streptosporangiaceae bacterium
GCGCGGACCTGGTGCCGCCACTGCCGCCGGTCGAAATTGGCGGCCGTGGCGGGAGACCGCCCGCCCGCCCGCGCGGCCATCGCCGCGAGGCGGCGTGACCACGCCCAGCCGCCGGCGACCAGCCCCACCGGGATGGCGGCGGGCGCGATCAGCATGGCGGCCCGCGGATAGCCGCCGTGCTGCCAGAGGGCGAGCCAGGCCAGCCGCGGGGCGTCAGCCGCCGGCCACAGCGAGTGCCGGGCGAGCGCGGTGGCCACGAGCCAGACCGTGACCATCGGCAGGCACCAGGCGGCGGCCCGGAACAGCCGTGCGGGTCGCCAGCCCTGCCGCCAGGCCGCGGCCACGGCGACGGCGGCGGCGAGGGTGACCGGCAGCAACACGACCGCGATTGCCGCCATCGCCACGGCTGCGGCCCACCTGACGATGCCCGCGATGAGCGGCCGCCGTCCCGGCCGGCTCATCGGGCGGCCGTCAGGTAGGCGGCGGCCGGCAGGGCCCGGATCTCTATCCGCGCCCCGAGGCGGCCGAGCGCTGCCCTGGCTCGAGTCACGGTGCCGGCCGCGGCGGGCGAGCACAGGTACAGCACCCTGGCGTGCCGCGGCGGCTGGCCGGGCACTCGCGCCTGCGCGGCCGGGCAGCCGTAGTCCCCGGTCCGGTCGAGCAGTTCGCGCATGATCGCGGCCGTGCGGACGGCCGTCTTGGGCGTGAGCTCAGCCTCGATGGCCCAGCACTCGCCCGCCCAGGCCGGCGGCGGACCCGCGGCGGGAGCGTCTGGCCAGTGCACCTCCGCGTCGGGCAGGTGCTCGCCGGCCCCAATCCGGCTGCCGAGCCGCGCGCGCAGATGCCGCTCGCTGCGCCAGTGCGCACCGCCGTCGCGGTAGGCGGCGACCGACTCAAGCGCCAGCCGCACCTCGGTCACGGCCCGGATGTGCGCCAGCCGGGCGAGCGCCGGGGGTGCTGCCGGGTACCTGACGCCGACGGCGCGCAGTCCCGCCCTGGTGAGCCACACCCACCGCGGGCCGGGGCTGAGGATGGCGGTGCTGGCCACGCCGCGGCCGACCCAGCGACGCACGAGCGCTCCGGCAGACCGGTCGGTGAGGCCGAGTAACGCGGCGAGCTGATCGACCTGCAGTCCGTACATCTCCGCGGCGAACGGCAGGGCGATGCCGTCCTGGCCGGTCAGCGGCCCCGGCCCGCGCACCGCGGAGATCACCCCTTCATCACACCACGGTCATGACCGGAAGCCGAGAGGCGCGACGCGGCATGGGCCGGTGCTGGCTTACGAGCAGGCCGTAGGGCACAATGAGTCGCGGAAGATCGCCAGGCCGGCCGCCTGCGGTCGACGAGGTCGTAGGGGAAGACGTATCTCGTCTGCTGCTGGGAGGTCTGGGTGTCCGTAAGTGGCGTGCTGCACGTGCATAGTGCGCCCCCGGCGCTGTGCCCGCATATCGAGTGGGCAGTGGCCGGGGCTCTTGGTGTGCCCGCCAGCATGCCATGGATCGATCAGCCAGCCGCGCCAGGCTCGGTCCGCGCGGAGCTGACCTGGCACGGCACGCCAGGTGCCGCTGGAGCGATCACCTCGGCGCTGGCCAGCTGGAACCTCGTCAGGTTCGAGGTGACCGAGGATGCCAGCCCGGGCTGCGACGCGGTCCGCTACAGCCATACCCCTGCGCTCGGCACGTTCAGCGCCGTGGTCGCCGCGAACGGCGACGTCATGATCTCGGAGAACCGGCTGCGGGCCGCGATGGAGCTCGCGGCCTCGGCGCGAGCTGCCGCCGCCAACGGGAACGCCCTGATAGGCGGGCTGCGGGAGCTGCACGGGCCGCAGCACCCGGCGCTGGGCGGCTCGCTCGAGGACGAGCTGGCGCTGCTCATCGGCGATCCCTGGGACGCCGAGCTTGAGCCGTTCCGGCGAGCGGGTGACGGCGCGCCCGTCCGCTGGCTGAACGCAACTGGCTGAACGCGACCGGCTGAACCTGGTCAGTGCAGGGCTAGCGGCGTCGGCCTTGGGACACGTGTGCCGGGGTGGGCAGGTGGGTCTGGAGTGGCCCATGTTGACATGACGTTCAGTAGCGGCTTAAATACAATGAGTTCACGCTTAAGCGGCGGCGACGCGCTGACCCCCCGAAGCCGCGACGCCCGGCTTGACCTGACGATCACAGTGGGGCACCCCCCGTGCCCGCGCCCTGACCCGTGCGCGGCTGGTGTGTGCAGGGTCGGCGACAGCCGTCGCCTCACAGGGAGGCGGCAGCACTCATGTCCACGAGCGCCCACGCGCTGCGGGACCACCAGGTCTTTCAGACCGAGCTGGCCCAGCACGAGAAGGCTCTGTACCCGGCGGCGCTGCGCATGACCAGGAATCGCAGCGACGCTGAGGACCTGGTGCAGGAGAGCATGACCAGGGCATACGCCGGCCTGCGTCACTTCACGCCCGGCACCAACTCGCGGGCGTGGCTGTTCCGCATCCTGGCGAACACATTCGTCAGTGGCTACCGCAAGCGACAGCGTGAGCCCGCCCAGGTGCTGAGCCCGGAGTTCGAGTCGCTGATCACCGCGGGGATCGACACGGCCTCCGCGCCCGCGCGGACGGCACCGTCGGCGGAGGATGCCGTACTGGGCCAGTTCGCCTACTCCGACGTCAGGAAGGCGCTCGAGGACCTGCCGGAGTGCTACCGGGCGACGATCTACCTGGCCGACGTCGAGGGCTACCCGTACCGGGACATCGCCCAGATGCTGAGCGTGCCGATCGGAACGGTCATGTCACGTCTGCACCGCGCCAGGGGACTGCTGCGCAAGCGGCTCGCCGCCTACGCGTGACGGCCGGGCGCACCTTCCACGCGGCGCGGCTGTGTTACCCCCGGATGCAGCGACATACCGGCTATAGTGCCGCGCAAGAGGTAAGCCATCTCCGGTCGCAAGGAGCCGCCGTGTTCGAGACCGTTGTCGTTGGTGCAGATCAGTCGGCCACCGCGGCCGAGGCGGTCCGCCAGGCCATCGCGCTGGTCAAGCTGACCGGCGGTCAGCTGCACATCGTGTCGGCTTACCGGCCGCAGCAGTTCACCGCGGCCGGCGGCGAGCAGCAGCAGATCGACTCCGGTGACCTGGCTGAGTCCGTGCTCGCCGATCATGCCTCGCGGGCGCGCGCCGCCGGGATCGGGGCGCACACCCACGCCCGCAGCGGGGACGCCGCCGACGCCATCTGCGACGTGGCCGAAGAGATCGGGGCCGACCTGATCGTCGTGGGCAACAAGGGCATGACCGGCGTGCGCCGGGTGCTCGGCAGCGTGCCTAACTCGGTCGCGCATCACGCCCCGTGCTCCGTCCTCATCGCGGACACGACGTCCTGAGGCGCGGCGCTGCTGCTGACGCGCGCGCTGTCCGACGCAGCCGCGATAATTGACGTGTGTCGGAATCTGCCCGAGTCGCCGCCGGGTCCTTCGTGGGCCGAGCGGTCGAGCTTGACCGGATGCGCGCGCTACTCGGTGACGCCGAGGCGGGCCAGCCGGTCGTCATGCTGGTCAGCGGCGACGCCGGAGTCGGCAAGACGCGGCTGATCAGCGAGCTGGCGGCGGAGGCGGCCGGCCGCGGGTTTGCCGTCTTGTCCGGCAGGTGCGCGGAGCTGGCCGATACCGTGCCGTACCTGCCGCTGGCCGATGCGGTGCGGGCCGCCGCCCGCGGGCCGCTGTCCGACGCCGTGGCATCGCGGCCCGTGCTCGCCAGGCTGCTGCCCGACCAGGAGATCACCAGGCCGACTGGGGACCTGCCGGGAGTGGCGCAGCAGCAGCTGTTCGGGGCGGTGCTCGGCATGCTCGCCGAGCTGGCCGCGGCGAGTCCCGTGCTGCTCGTGCTTGAGGACCTGCACTGGGCCGATCGCTCGACTCGCGATCTGGTCACCTTCCTCAGCCGTGTGCTGCGCAGCGAGCGGGTGGCGCTGGTGCTGTCCTACCGGACCGATGACATGCATCGCGGCCACCCGCTGCGGCCGGTGGTGGGCGAGCTGCAGCGGCTGCCGACCGTGACCGCCATCGGGCTGGGGCCGCTGGACCCTGTAGCCATGGCCCAGCATCTGGCTCAGCTGGCGGGGGGCCGGCTTGACGCTGCCGCCATCGACGCGCTCATCGGCCGGGCTGAGGGCAACGCGTACTACGCCGAGGAGCTGCTTGCTGCCTCCTCCTCAGGCCGCGAGCTGCCGGCCGGGCTTGCCGACCTGCTGGTGGCGCGCCTGGCGGGGCTGTCGGAGGCCGCGCAGCAGGTTCTCCGCGCCGCCGCTGTCGCGGGCCGCCGAATCGACGATGACCTGGTCATGGACGCCTCGGGACTGACGGCAGCCGAGTACGAGGACGCGGTGCGAGAGGCCGTGGCCCGGCAGCTGCTTGTGCCCGACGGCGAGGCGGGCCTGGCTTTCCGGCACGCGCTGCTGCGGGAGGCGATCTACAACGACCTGCTGCCCCAGGAGCGCACCCGGCTGCACGCGCGCCTGGCTGAGCTGCTGGC
>JBOHCP010000488.1:0-4485 GCA_050698875.1 Streptosporangiaceae bacterium
GGCGGGGACCAACCGCGAGGAGTACCGGCTGTTCGCCGTGCCGAACGGGCTCGCCGCGGCGGTGACGCCAGACGTGCTGCCCGCCTTCCTCGCCATGCTGGGCATCGGCCAGGACACCGCGGCTGTCTACCAGGCCAACAGGCCCGGCGCCGGCCCCGGCGACGTGATGTGCGCGCTGGTCACCGACATGTTCTTCCGCAACCCGCTGCTCGCCGCCGCCGAGGCGCGGGCCGCGGCCGGCGGGTCCGCCCGCACGTATCTTTACGAGTTCGCCTGGCGCAGCCCGGTGCAGGATCTCGGCGCCGCACACGCCGTGGAGATCCCGTTCGTCTTCGACAACCTGAGCTCCCCCGACGCCCGGCTCGCCATCGGCGCCTGCCCGCGGACCGACCTGGCCGCCGAGATGCACGCCGCCTGGATCCGGTTCGCCACCAGCGGCGACCCCGGCTGGCAGCCGTTCGACGTCAGCTACCCGGTGATGACCTTCGGCGCGGCCGCCGGGCGGGCCACGGTGGCCCTCGATCCGCGGGGCGATGAGCGCCGCAGCTGGGGCGCGGGCTGAGGGCGAACGACCGTACTGGCAGCGGCACGCCGAAGATAGGCGACACTGGAATCGTGGATGCTATCCCGCGCGAGTACATCGCGCTGACAGGCGGCACCATCCGCCAGGTCTACAGCATCGAGGGCAGCGACGGCACCGTCGCACTGGGCGACTATCAGGCCTGGCTCGCCAGCCGTGCCGCCCGCTGCACCTGCGGGAAGGTCTGCCGCGGCTCGGGCCGTACCTGCGGGGAGCCCGAGTGCATCCGGAGGCTGGGCAGCCGCTAGGTCAGGCGGGCATCACCCGCCAAGCCAGAGCAACGCCCGCTGCGGATCACGCCGCACATTCCCGGCAAACCGGCTGGCCACCCCGGTTGTCGGCAAGCTGACTCCGGTGGTGCACAAGGAAGCAGCTCGAGCACGTGAATTCATCCGCCTGGCGCGGAATCACCCGGAATGAGAGCTCCTCGTTCGACAGGTCGGCACCAGGAAGCTCAAGCGACTCGGCAACGTCATCGGGGTCGATGTCAATGGCCGTCGACGACTTGTCCATCCGGCGCGCCTGCAGTTCCTGCAGGCTGTCCTCGGTGACGTCGTCCTCGGTCTTCCGCGGGCTGTCGTAGTCAGTAGCCATCTCGGCCCTTACCCCTCCATCTTTACTAACTCGTTCCGCGCGCTTGTAACGCTCAGGACCGCTGTCTTGTGCCCGAATCCGGCGGGGAATTCTGCCACGCCTGACCCGGCTTCACACCTACCGGGTCGTCTTCGGGCAGGCGTGTCGCGACCTGTGGTTACGGAAGACCCGGCAAGCGGGCCAATCCTCCCCGCTGACGGCAGGAGGGATGCAGCTTACCGGCGATTTACTTCGCAGTAATTTCGCTGATTCGTTGCACCGCCCTGCGCAAAAGTGCGTATGGTACGAACCGCATCACAGGTCACACGCTGGATGCCCCAGGCGGAGTTCGGTTCAATGCCTCACCACGTGCCGCTGCGCGCGGGCGACCCAAGACGGGTCGGGCGATACCGGCTGACCGGGCGACTGGCGGGCCTGCCCTCCGACGATCCCCTTTTCATCGGGACGGGGCCGGACGGCATCGCGGTTGCCATCTGCCTGCTCGGCGGCGACTGGGCTAAGGGCACAGCCGCCAGGGACAGGTTCGCGGCGGAGGCGGCCGTCGCCAGGCGAGTCCCCCCGTTCTGCGCGGCCCGAGTACTCGACGCCGGGCTCGACGGCGATAGCGCATACCTGGTCAGCGAGTACATACCCGGCCAGTCGCTGCTCGAGCTGGTTACCGAAACCGGAGTGAGGCACAGCCCGGAAGTCGAGGCGCTGGCCATCGGCATGGCGACCGGCATGGCATCCGTCCATCAGGCTGGCCTGGTGCACGGCAGCTTCGGTCCCCAGTACGTGATCCTGCCGGCCGAGGGACCGCCCCGGGTGGTGGAATTCGGCATCACGCCGCCGTACGGCTCCGCCACACCGTCAGCTGACATGCTCGCCTGGGCCCAGACCGTCGTCTTCGCGGCCACCGGGCACCCGCCATCGGGTCGCGGTGACCTCGACCTGCTGCCCGGCCGGACCCGCGAGCCCGTCCAGCAGTGCCTTGAGCCGGGCTCGCCGGAGCGGCCAGCCGCCCGCGCCGTGCTGCAGTTCCTGCTCGGTGACGGGTACCCGGCGGCGGGCTTGCTGGCCGAGGGCTCCCGCCGCGCGGTCAGGTCAGCCCTGCCACCGCGGCCACCGACGGGAGGCGCCCCGGCAGTGCCAGCCGAGCGGGGGGAGCCAGCTGGCGCAGCCGACCGCGCCCGGCAGCCACGACCCAATCGTCTGGTCACACCGCAGTCGCAACGTCGGCGGCCGGGCCAGCGCGGCCGTCACCTGGCCGACCGCGCCACCGGAGCGGGTTCCCGGCACTCGGGCGTGCCCGGCGTGCCCGGCCAGCGGGATGGAGCGCAAGGCCGCGCGGCCAGGAGCCGGGCACAGTCAGCCAGGCGGCACCCGGCCGCGTGGGCGATCGGCGGCGCCGTCGTCGTCGTGGCTGTCCTGGTCGCACTCCTCATCGCGTACCTGCCGCGGGGCGGCCCCCCGGCGAGCCACGGCAAGCTCCCGGCAAAAACCGGCCACCCCGCCGCGACCGCCAGCCCGACACCGTCCCCGAGCCTCGGTCCGACCATGCCGACGGCCTTCAACGGGACCTGGTCTGGCCTGGTCACGCAGCCACCGGTCACCTACACGGTGACGGTCACGCTCACCTCGGGCCAGTCGTCGGGAACCGTCGTCTACACCGGCGCCGACTTCAACTGCTCCGGCGACCTGAGCCTGACCTCGGCCACGGCGACCACGATGACGATGAGCCAGGGGATCGTCGTGGGGCAATCGACCTGCGGTAACGGCACGGTCACGGTCTCGCTGAGCGGCGCGAGCTCGATCGACTTCAACTTTCAGAGCAACCCGGCGGCGACTGGAACGCTGACCCGCCAGTAACCGGCGCTGGATTAGCCCGTCTCGGGCTCGGCCGTGGCCACCAGCTCGGCCAGCAGGTCATGCAGTTCGGTGAAGAGCCCGGCGGCCGCGGCAATCGTCAGGTCCGTTCCCGCAGCCTGGCCGTGCAGCCCGCCGGTCCTGGCGCCTGCCTCGCGGGCGATGAGCCCGCCCGCGGCGACGTCCCAGTACTGCAGGCCCTGCTCGTAGTAGGCGTCAACCTGCCCCGCGGCAACCGAGCAGAGGTCGGTGGCCGCCGACCCGGACCGCCTGATGTCCCTGACCCTCGGCAGCACCGCCGCGGCCACCCTGCCCTGCCTGGCGCGCTGGCCGGCCGCGTAGCCGAAGCCGGTGGCAACCAGGGCGGCGGACAGGCCGACGCCGGAGTTGCAGGCGAGTCGCTGCCGCCCTGGCCGCCGGGCCGACTCCAGCCAGGCTCCGCCGCCGCTGGCAGCGGTGAACAAGCTGCGTCGCAACGGCACGCAGACCGCGCCGGCCACGACGTCGCCGCTCACCTCCGCCGCGATGCTGACCGCCCAGTCAGGCAGCCCGTAGAGATAGTTCACGGTGCCGTCGAGCGGGTCGACGATCCACCGGACGCTGCCCGCGCCGGTCTGCCCGCCCTCCTCACCGAGAACGGCGTCGCCGGGCCGCGCAGCCGCCAGCCGGTCCCGGATCAGTGCCTCGGCGGCCCGGTCCATCTCGGTCACCACATCGGTCGGGCTGGACTTGGTCTGCACCACTGTGACCTGGCCGCGACGGGTGAGCAGCAGCTCGGCCGCCTCCTGCGCGATCGCGCTCGCCAGCTCCGCCAGCTCGGCGGCGGCGCCCGGCGGCGGTTCCTGCGTCCCGGCGCGCGTCACCCGGCCGTCACCGCCCGGCGGGCACACAGCAGCCGGGCGGGCACACATCGGGCCCCGCGCCGAAGGCGCCCAGGGACAGTGGCGCGGCGCCGTCAAGCCGCTCGACGACCAGGTCGGTGATCATCGATACGAACCGGGGGTCGGTGCCCGGCGTGGCCGCCCGCGCGTACGCCAGACCAAGCCGGTCGGCCGTCCCGGCCGCTTCCACATCGAGGTCGAACCTGACCTCCATGTGGTCGCTGACGAACCCGACCGGCACCACCACGACGGCGCGCGATCCGGCGGCGGCCAGCTCGGCCAGCAGGTCGTTGATGTCAGGCCCCAGCCAGGGCTGCGAGGGCGGGCCGCTGCGGCTGGAGTAGGCCAGGCGCCAGGGCCGCTGCCAGCCGAGCTGCGCCGCCACCAGGCGGCCCGTCTCGGCGAGCTGCGCCTGGTAGGCACCGCCCGCCGGGCCCGCGGCGTCGGCCATGATCGCCGGGACGCTGTGCGCGGTGAAGATCAGGTCGACCTCGTCGCCCGGCCCGGTAGGCAGCGACGCGTTCGCGGCCGCCGCGGCGGCCGCGAACGAGCCGACGTACCCCGGGGGGTTGAAGTACTGACGCA
>JBOHCP010000489.1:0-4479 GCA_050698875.1 Streptosporangiaceae bacterium
AGATTAATGGCCGCCCCCGTGCTATACTCGGTTTCAGGACGCCAGCAGAAGTGTTCGCAGAGCTTCTCCTCGCCGATAATTCCGGGGACGACCTCAGCTCAATTGCTTCCACCGGTTGAGACCAGCCGGAGCTGCGACGATATCAAGCTCATCCAAGAGGCGATCGCACAGCGGACATGCATCGCCGCCAAGTATTAAGATCGTCACGTCACCAGGAGCAGTCGCGTGCCAATCGATTGCCAAGGTGAGGCTGGCGTTGTCCGGGCGGGTAACAGTCAAGCCGGATGGCGCTGGCCTTCCCACTGGTGGACCGGTCAGCTCATAGGAGCGCCGCGAGCCCACGTAGACAAGGCCAAACTGGCGGTAGAGCACGACCACTAAGATCGTCAGCAGACCAACGACAAGGTAGAGAAGCACTATGCTTGCGATTAACACCGCCATGGCCAACCAACTTCACTTACTCGGCGGCGCTCCGATGTAGCGACGGCACAGACGATACGCCGCCAACAGAGGCGAAGCAAGGTGCGCAGACGCGGCATCCCCAGGCGTTGCTCCGCGCAAGAGCTTGCCCCGGCAGGCTTTCAAACGCCGATCACCTCGGCGAGCTCGGCGCTGGCACCGCCCTGGCCTTCGGTGGCTTCCCGCTGGATCTGGCCGAGACGAAGTTCAAGTTACATGCGCGACGTGGCTACCGCTGCAACGGCCCTGCAGACTCTGGGCATTGCCTCGATCTGCCGCCCGTGCGCGGCATCCAGGTCGGGAACATGCTCTGGGACCGGAAGCCGGACCTGGCAGCCTGCAGGGACAGGCCATAACGCTGCAGTCCTGGGGTGCGCCAGCCAGGCTATTCGGCTATATGTGGACGGGCTCGCACGGCCAGCGGGGCAGCGGGCGCACCGCCAGGCTTGACCAGCTGCACCGCGCCGGTGACGAGGCGCGGCAACTTGATTGCGGGCCGGGATGGCGTCGCGGTCGTGCTCCGCGTTGGTGCACGCCGGATGTGCCTGCCATGTACTGGCGGTGTCCCTTATGCTGACCTGCGGCTCAGTCAGGACCGGGGACGCAGCAGACGTGGCCGACGCGGGGCCGGCCATCTGGCGTCCCCGGTCGCTCGGTGCAGCTGTCATAGACCGTGTACGCCTAGCGCTACCTCCGGGTTGTCCAGGGACGTGTGGCTCGCATTCCGATGCGCCCGCGCACTCCGGGGACCGTTGCAGGTTCGTGCTGAGACCGGTAACCCCTGCCGCGTCTGGCGTGCTGGCAGCGGCCGATCCGGGCCTTCCGATGGGCTCCCAGACTGATATCCCCTGGCGGTATATCGACGATCGATGCGGCGCGGCGGTACTGCAGGTGGAGGGAGGCCGCTGCTGTAGAGCTGGCCCCTGTCGCCCAGCCTGTACCAGGCCCGTGCGGCGCACAGCGGCAACGTCGCGCGCGCTCACCCGGTATCGCCGGCGTCTGCCGCGGGCAGGGTGGTGCAGCGGACACGGGGCGGCTGTGCGCCGCGTGTGCCGTCACCAGCGACGCGACGGGGAAGCGGCTTCTTACCGCCGTCAAAGCGGCGCCCTGGACTCGGACTTTCACTAGTGTCAGCGAGCCGGGCGCACCGGGGCGCTCACCGCCATGCCACCACCACCACGACACGTCAGGCAACCAGCGACGGTGCGCGTGGAGGGCACCGTCACCACGCCGATGAGCCGCCCGCAGCACGAACAGGCGGTCACTGCGCTCGCCGTGCTGATCACCGCCTGGCAGCGCTGCGCCGCAGCCGAGCCCGGCGAGGATCGGGCCAGCCCGGTTCCCCTCCCGGCCCACGCGAGCAACACTGACCACGCCGCAACTACGCGCGATCGTCATCCCCAAAACACGAGAGCCACGTCATGACACAAGCCTGCGACCCGCGACCGGAGACGGCCGACCGCGACGGTGACGTGCGGGTTGGTGTCTACGTGCGCAGGTCCACCGACGATGAGCACCAGCCCTACTCCATCGGGGCCCAGGACACCCGGCTGGCCGCCTACATCGGCTCCCAGCCCGGCTGGCGGCAGGCCGCCCGGTTCGCCGACGACGCCTCCGGTGCCAGCACGCACCGGGCCGGCCTGCAGCGCGCGCTGGCTGCGGCGCGGGCCGGGATGATCGACGTGCTGCTGGTCTACCGGGTCGACCGGCTCACCCGCAGCCTGCGCGACCTGGTCACGCTGCTCGACGACCTCGACCGCGCCGGGGTGGTGTTCCGGTCTGTCACCGAGCCGTTCGACACCACCACCGCGATGGGCCGGATGCTGGTGCAGATGCTCGGCATGTTCGCCCAGTTCGAACGGGACACCATCATTGACCGGGTCATCGCCGGGATGGAGCGCAAAGCCGCCGCCGGGAAGTGGAAAGGCGGCCGCCGGCCGCTCGGCTACCGGATCGACAAAGCCACCAGCACCCTCGTCCCCGAGGCGGGCGAGGCTGCCGTGGTGCGGCTGACCTTCGGGCTCTACACCCAGGACCGGCTCGGCGCCAAGACCATCGCGCACACGCTGACCGACCGCGGCCACCGCACCACGACCGGCGGCCAATGGTCGGCGCACCAGGTGCTGCGGGTCCTGGCCAACCGTGTCTACCTGGGCGAGCTGACCTTCCGCGGGATCACCGCCACCGGCTGTCACCCCGCGATCATCGAACAAGCCACGTTCGTCGGGGCGCAGCAGATCCTGGCCGCCCGCGGCCAGGATCACGCCAAGCGGGCCGCGAACAGGTCGGATTACCTGCTCACCGGGCTGATGCGCTGCCCGACGTGCGGCAAGGCGATGATCGGCACCAGGGCGCACAGCCGTAGCCGCGTCTACCGGTACTACGCGTGCTTCACCCGCATCCGCTACGACACCTCGCGGTGCGCTGCCAGCCGCATGGGCGCCGATGCCGTCGAGGAGGCCGTCATCGCCGCGCTCGCCGGCTTCTACCGGCACCGGCACGACCTCATCGCCGACGCCATCGCTAAGGCGCAGGCCAGCCACGCGGCTAGCGCAGACGACAAGCGCGCGGAGCTGGCCGCGGCCGAGCACGAGCTGGGCAGGACCAGCGCCGCGACCGACCGGTACCTGGCCGCGTTCGAGAACGGCACCCTCGACCCCGAAGACCTCGCCCCCAGGCTCGCCCAGCTCAAAGCCCGGTCAGCACAGCTGCGTGCCCGCAGGGACGAACTCGCCGCGCAGATCGCCGCCGCGCCGACCGCGCCGCCAGCAGCCACGCTCCTGCAGATCGCCGAGCACATCGACGACATCATCCGCTCCGGCACCCAGAACCAGCGCAAGACGCTGATCGAAACGCTCATCGCCCAGATCAAGATCACAGGACCGGATCGGATCGTGCCCGTCTTCCGAATACCGAACCCAGCCCATCCGAACCAGGGCAGCAGACCGCAGCCACCGGACGAGCGCAACTCACAAGCCAGAGACACGGTTCGCGCAATGACCAATTTGGTGGAGCTGAGGGGACTCGAACCCCTGACCCCCTCCATGCCATGGAGGTGCGCTACCAGCTGCGCTACAGCCCCTTGAGCCGAATCCGCTTGTCGTTCCCAGCGCAAGCGTACTGGCTAGGAGTACTTGATCACAGCGAAGCCGACCGCACTGGCACGGCCCTGCAAGCTCTGCTGCACCTGATCCCAGCCGCAGCCAGTACTCAGAGCCCGGCCGGAAAGCAGTGTACATGAGGGCAGACGCGCGTACTCCCGGCGGACGCTCAGCTGCCTTACCAGACATCCGAGGGGCACGACAGGTGGCCGGCGCCGCCGCGAGAGCGGCTAGCTCTCGTCGTCAGCGCCGCCGTCGGGAACCGGGTCAGGAAGTATGCCGACATTGTGCTCAAGCAGCCGCCACTTGGTCCGCCGCCGCGACAGCACCGACCACCGGCAGTTACCGAATGGGCCGAGTACCCGCGGCTCCCAGGGGATGTCAAGCAGCCGGGCGGCGGCCATGCCGAGTGCTGCGCCGTGCGAGACGACGACCGCCATCGAGCCGCCGGGCAGGCTGTCGGCGATCCGCGCCAGGGCGGCGCTCGCCCGGTCGGCTACCGCGGCGGCCGGCTCGCCGTCCGGCGGTGACCACGTCACCCGCTCCACTGGGAACCGCTCCCGGATATCGGTCTCGGTCAGGCCCTCCCACGACCCGCCGCCCCGCTCCCGCAGGTCCTTATCCAGCTGTACGGTCAGCCCGGTCAGCCGGGCGAGCGCCCCGGCGGTCGCCGACGCCCGGCTCAGGTCCGAGGAGTAGATTGCCGTCGGCCGCAGGGCCGCCAGGTGGCGGGCCGCCTGGGCCGCCTGCCGGCGCCCCACGTCGTTGAGCGGGACGTCGCTCTGGCCCTGGAACCGTCGCTCCACGTTGTAGGCGGTCTGCCCGTGCCGCCAGAGCACGAGGGTCACGATGTCGCCGTCCCCGTCGCCGTGCCATCTGCTGGGCGCGACGGCCGACCCCGCCTGGGACAACCTAGCCT
>JBOHCP010000490.1:0-4477 GCA_050698875.1 Streptosporangiaceae bacterium
GGCCTGGCCCGCAGCGCCGCGGAGCGCGCGGCCAGCCGACCCCAGGGCCGGCCGCTGTTTGCCGGTCATGCCGCCCTGCCATGGCCCGACGAGCCGCACCTCGTGCTGTGGCACGCACAGACGCTGCTTCGTGAGTATCGCGGCGACGGTCACATCGCGCTCCTGCTGACCGAGGGCCTGGACGGCCTAGGTGCCCTGATCACCCATGCCGCCACCGGGAGCATTTCCGCCGAAGCGCTGCGGACCACCCGGGCCTGGGGCGAGCGGGACTGGGCAGCCGGGCAGGAGCGCCTCCGTGCGCGGGGCTGGCTCGATGACGGCCCTCAGCTCGCACTGACCGAGGAGGGCCAGCGCCGCCGACAGTCGATCGAGGACCGTACCGACGACCTGGCCGTGTACCCCTACGAAGCCATCGGCGCGGACGGCTGTCACTGGCTCGCCGAGCTGGCCGCACCGCTGTCGAGGGCGGTCCTGGCCGCGGATCTCGGGTTCCCCGCGACCCTGGGCGCCCGCTATAGCAGCTGAGCCGCTCATCAGCGCCGTGGCGGGCGGGAGCCCTCGAAGTGGCGCTCCGCGCGGTCCTGGGTCCTTGCTGCGATGGTGAGGAGGCGGGCAGCTGCCGGTGAGGGCGGGCGGGCCGCGGCCCAGATCGCGCGGATTGATCGTTCCAGCGAGAGCTCCGGGCACGCGACGACAGCCAAGCTCCATTGCGGCGATCGCATCCAGACCACGGGCGTCGAGCGCTTCGGCGAGAACCTCCCGCGTGCCGGAGCCAGGTTCGCGCAGCACGAGCGGGGTCGCGGCCAGCTCCCGCGCGGTTAGCGGCCTGCGACGCCGACTCCAGGGTGGTCTCGGGCCACGACGATCACCAGCCGGTCGGCGAGCAGCTCCCTGGAGCGAAGCCGCCCTGGTGGCCGGGGACCCTCGATGAATCCGAGCTCAGCGTCGCCGCGGGCTACGGAGTCAGCGACGTGCGCAGTGTTGCCCATCTCCAGCGACACCTTGGTCCTCGGCATTTCCGCGGCCAGCAGACCGAGCCACCAGGGGATCAGGTATTCGGCGACCGTGAGGCCGGCGGCGACTTGCAGGTGCGAACCCTGCTTCGCCCGCAGCGCCGCCGTGCCAACCGGCAGCGCCTGCAGGTCCGCAAGCACTGCGGCGGCCCACTCGGCGGTGGCCATGCCGGCGGGCGTGAGGCGGGCTCCCGTCGTCGCCCGCTCGAGCAGCTGGATCTTCAGCAGTCGTTCAAGCGCGCTCAGTCGCATCCTGGCAGCTGGCTGGGTGACCCCGTGAGCTGCCGCAGCGGCGCCGATCGAGCGCAGTTTCCCGACGCTCACGAGCAGTTCTAGCGTCGTCATGTCCGGATACGGCTGGGCGAGCGGCATAAGTCAACCGTAGGACCAGGCTTCCGCTCGCCCCGAGCGCGGGCAGCAGCAGGCCATCGCCGGGCGCGTCACCAGGTGCCGGTCAGCGCCTGGAGGCCCAGGCTGGTCAACCCGACAGTTACCCACAGCACCGCCCCGAGCGCCAGGGGCCGGAGCCCGGCCCGACGGATATGGTGCACATCCGTCGACAGCCCGATCGCCGCAAGGGCTGCCGTGATCATCCACGTTGACAGATCCGAGAGGCCGTGCTGCCAGCCGGCGGGGACCAGCCCGATCGTGTTAACGGCGACAGCGGCGAGGAATGCCACGATGAACACAGGCACGATCCGCCGCATCCTGACCCGCCGGGCCGCGGGCTGTTCGCGGGCGTCGTTCTCATGCCAGCCACGGACGGCGGCCAGGCCGAGACAGACAGGGATGATGGCGAGGGTGCGGGTGAGCTTGACGATCACCCCGTAGGAACGCAGCATGACCGTAGATCGTGGCCGCCGCTACCACCGAGGACAGGTCGTTGATGGCGGTCCCCGCCCACAGGCCGAACGAGTGCTGGGAGAAGCCGAGGGCGTGCCCGAGGGTCGGATAGAGCAGGACGGCGACGACGTTGAAGGTGAAAATTGTGGCGATGGCGTAGCTCACGTCGGCCTCGGCTGCGCCGATGACCGCATCAGTCGCGGCGATAGCCGACGCCCCGCAAATGGCGGTCCCCACCCCGATCAGCATCCGGGTGTTGCCCCGCAAGCCCAGCAGCCGGCCTGCCGCCCACGCCATGACCAGGGCGGCCGCCAGCGTGCCCAGCAGCACCGGCATAGACCGGGCTCCGGTTGAGAGCACCTGCCCGAGCGACAGCCCAAGGCCCATCAGCACGATCGAGCCCTGCAGCACCTTCTTCGAGGCGAACGCGATGCCCGGCCGCAGCCGCGACGAAGGCTCCGCACGACAGCGATCGCTATCCCGAACAGGACGGCCAACACCGGGGCGCCTACAACTGGTGCCATGCCGCCAAGCAGCGTGGCACCCGCCGCCAGGCCGGCCGCGCAGCCGACGCCGGGAACCAGCGCCCGCATACCGCCGAGCGCCCGTGCTGCCCACGACTCCACCGATGCCTCGGGTAGCCGGGCCCCGCGGGGCCCGGTTGCCACGTCGTTGACTGTCGACACTGGCCGCCTCCCCTCGGCATTCAGTGTCAGCTCAGGCGATGACCCACGGGAATCGCAAACTTGCTGATCGGGTCATAAGGATTGCTGAGAACCCCGCCTTATTGGCGAGCTCTGTCAGGTATGTCCGCGTGCGCGCCAGCTAGCCCACGCCGCGCACGTGCTCGACGCTGAACTCACCCGAAGCGGCGCGCAGCACCCCGACGACGTCGATCCTGATCTGGTCGAAGACCAGGCCGTGCGCCCGCACCCACGCCACCGCGAGCCGCCGCAGCCGCCGCGCCTTCGGCCTGGTCACCGCCTCAAGCGGAGTGCCGAAGCGCACGCCGGACCTCGTCTTGACCTCGCAGATGACCAGGGTACGGCCATCGAGGGCGACGATGTCGATCTCGCCATCGCTGCACCGCCAGTTCCGGCCGAGCACGGTCAGGCCTGCCTCCGTCAGGAACCGCGCCGCTGCCTGCTCGCCCTGCTGCCCGAGCACGTCCTTCGCGTTCATGCCTACCACCTCCGCCACGACACGATGCCGGGGCGGGCGGTGCGGGGGGGCTCGTCGGTGCAGCCTGTGGAGAACAACCGCGAGGCAGCCAGCCCCGGGCCGCAGTCAGGCCGATGCGGTGGATAACCGCCGCAGAATGTCACCCGCGGCGGCATACTGGCGCGCTGATGCGCAGCGAATCAATCACGGAGGGCTGGACCGGCGTTCCCTACTTGGGGTCGGGAATCTCCAGGTCGCTCTTGGCAAGCTCCTCGACGTTGACGTCCTTGAAGGTCACGACGCGGACATTCCTAACGAAACGCGCAGGTCGGTACATGTCCCACACCCACGCGTCCTGCATAATGACCTCGAAGAAGACCTCGCCGTTGTCCGCCTGGCGCACGTTGAGCTCGACCTGGTTGGTGAGGTAGAACCGCCGCTCAGTCTCCACCACGTGCGTAAACAGGCCGACCACGTCGCGGTACTCGCGGTAGAGCTGGAGCTCCATCTCGGTCTCGTACTTCTCGAGATCCTCCGCGCTCATTTCTCCCCTCCGATCAGGCGCCGCGGGCCTTCGCCGCGAGACCTGCCGTCGGCCAGCCATGGTCGTCGTTCACGTCAACGATAGGGCCATTCTGCCCACTGCCAGGCGGGTAGCACGAGTCCGCGCCGCCTTCGTTCCCCGAAGCAAGCTCCGCAGGCAGGTCCGCTGCCAGGTCGGCGGCCAGGCCAGTGGGCACGTCGGGGCCGAGGTCAGCAATCACGGCGTCCTCGCCGGCCATGGCCGCCACGACGTCGGCCGGCCGGCACCCCCGCACGTTCACAAACGACATCCGGTGCTGAGGACAGGGGCCGTGACTAGCCAGCGCACGCATATGACTCGGCGTAGAATATCCCTTATGCCGGGAAAATCCGTAGTCCGGAAAGGTGTCGTGCAGCTCGCGCATGAGCGCGTCCCTCGTGACCTTGGCTACCACGGACGCGGCCGCGACGCAGGCTGCCACCTGGTCGCCCTTCCACATGGCCAGCGCCGGCGACGGCAGCCCGCGAACCGGGAACCCGTCTGTCAGCACATACCCGGGCCGACGCGTGAGGCCGGCCAGGGCTCGCCGCATCCCGGCGACGTTGCAGACATGCAGGCCGATCCGGTCGATCTCGGCGGCCGGGATGATGACGATGTGCCAGTCCAGCGCCGCGGTCATAATCTGGGAGTATGCCGTATTCCGGGCGGGTGCCGTCAGCGCCTTGGAGTCGGCAAGCTCCGTCATCGCGGCGATCCGGGACGGCCTGAGGATCACGGCCGCGACGACGAGGGGGCCGGCGCAGGCGCCACGGCCTGCCTCGTCGACCCCGGCCACCGGCCCGAGCCCGGCCCGGCCAAGGACGTGCTCATAGCCGCTCAGCCCGCCGTCGCGCCGGGGCGTGAAACCGACGGGGCGGCCCTGTGCCAGGTGCATCCG
>JBOHCP010000491.1:0-4458 GCA_050698875.1 Streptosporangiaceae bacterium
CCTATACCCCAGCCGACGAAGACGACGACCGATACGTCCCAGCGCCGCTCCCGCCGCCGGCCAGGCTGGACCCGATCTCCAAGGCAGCGCTGGCCGCAGTCATCGGCGGGCCCGGCTACCTGCTGGTCGTCAGCGTGTTCCTGCACTGGACAATCTCGGCCACCGCGGCGTTCGTCGCGGTCGCCGCCTTCATCGGCGGCTTCGTGACCCTCGTGGTCAAGCTCGGCGATCGGCCGGGGCGCGACGACGATGACGACGGCGCGGTGTTGTAGGACGGCCGTCCGTCAGCCGGTCCTTGCCAGGTCCGCCGCCCCGATCAGGCCCGCATCCGGGCCGAGCTCGGCCAGCCTGACGTCAGCGTAGGCGCGGTGCGAGCGGCCGGTCAGGCCGTGCTCGTAGGCCTGCCGCGCCGGGCCGAGCAGCAGCTCGCCGGCCTCGGACACACCTCCGCCGATGACGAAGCAGCTTGGGTCGAGGATCGCCGACAGGTCGGCCAGGCCCGCGCCGAGCCAGCTGCCCACGGTCTCAAAGCAGCGCATCGCGCCAGGGTCACCCTCACCGGCCGCCTCGGTGACCGCCGGCCCGTCGATTCCGTCCGGCGTGCCGCCGGCGAGCTGCAGCAGCCGTACGGCGGCCTCCGGCGATCGGCGGGCGAACTCTCGCGCCTCGGCGACCAGCGCGCTGCCACTCGCGTACTGCTCCCAGCAGCCCCGGTTTCCGCAGCCGCACAGCCGGCCGTCGGGCACGACCCGGTAGTGGCCAGGTTCACCAGCCGACCCGAATCCACCGCGATACAGCCGCCCGTCAAACACGATCCCGGCCCCGATGCCCGTGCCGACCGTGATCAGCACCACGTGCTCGTGTCCCCGCGCCGCGCCGAGCCTGGTCTCGGCCCAGGCAGCCGCGTTCGCGTCGTTCTCGACGGTCACCGGCCGGCCGATGTGCTCCTCCACCAGCTTCTTGACCGGTTCGTCGCGCCAGGCGAGGTTGGGCGCAAATAGCACGCTCGCCCTGGCGTGGTCGACGAAGCCGGCCGCGCCGATGCCGACAGCCTGCACCGTGTGCCGACCCAGCAGTTCGGTCACGGCGCCAGCGATCACGCCGATGGTGTCGTCGGGGCTGGCGGCCGGCGTGTACCTCTTCAGCTTCTCGATGACGCGACCGCAGTCGTCCACAACCCCGGCGGCGACCTTCGTGCCGCCGACGTCAACGCCGATCGCTAGGCCCATGGCCCCGCCCGCCTGATCCGTCAGCTGCGCTGCCGGAATCGGTGCCGTCCGCCGCCGTGTCCTGGTCCGTCGCCGTGGCCCACGGATCGACAGCCGCCTGGCCCGCGGTCGCCAGCCGGTCGCCGGGCTTCCCGCCAACCTGGCCGTGTTCTTCGGCCAGCGAGTCCGGCCGGGCGGCGGACACGTCAGCATCCTCGGCAGGCGGTCCGGCCGCCGTACTGCGCTGCTCGGCGGCCGGCTCAGCTGAGCTGCCGGTGTCGGCGTGCACGCCAGCCACGCTAGCGCCGTCTCTGCCCGCACCCCGCCTGCCAGTCCTGGCCAGCAGTGAGTCAAGGGCACCGATGGCGTCCTGCATCACGGTGGCGACCGCCTCGCCGGCCCCGGACAGCGGGCCAGCCACGCCAGGGCCGGAATCGCGCATCCGACGCGCTGCCCGGCAGATGGGGCACCACTGGCACTCGGGCGCCGCGCCGACCTCGGGCGGAATCTCGGTGGTGGCGACGTCCCAGACGTCTGCCTTGTCCTGACGCTGGCCGCCCAGAGTGCGTCGCACCTGGCCTTCAAGCTCCCGGCGCATGTTCCTCGCGCCCGAGCGGATCAGCCAGCGCTGCAGGTCGCCGATCGGATCCAGGTCCCGGTCAGGCTGCTGCCGCCGGTCCCCCCCCGACCGGCCTGGCCGGGGCGGCCGGCCCGAGGGCTCACTCCGACTGGGCTGCTCGCTCATCGCGCCACCACTTCTCGACTCATTCCCGCCCACGCGTCCGGCACGCCTCAGCGGTCCCCGCGTGGCCTGGACTCCGCTCGCGCCTTCAGGCCCTTCAGCGCCGCGTCGATGATCGTCCGCTCGGCGCGGCGCCTGATCAGCCCGGGCAGCGGCACGCTCGTCCCGACAGCCAGCTCGTATCTCACGTTCGTGCTGCGGTCCTCGCTCACCAGCAGGTACGCCCCCGACATCTCGGTCACCATCGAGCCCGCCTCGGCCAGCTGCCAGCTCACTGCGGCGTCCCCGTCCCACTCGTAGGCCAGCACGTAGCTGTCCTTGATCACGCCCGCATCGAGCGCAAGCCGGACCCGCAGCGGACGGCCCCCTTGACCGGTCTCGACGATCGCGGCCGAACGCACGCCGGCCGCCCACTCCGGGTAGGCGCCGAAGTCGGCGATGACCCCCATAACGGTCACGGGGTCGGCAGCCACCGTGATGCTCGACGAGGTCCGGTCCGTCATGATGTGGAGCGTACCGCGAGCGCGGCGCGCGCCAGACGTGGCGGCACGGTCACCCGCGGTCATCGCCACTGCAGCACATAGGGCATGCCCGTGGCGCGGAAGTGACCGACGTTGATGCACTCGGTGCCGCCGATCCTGACCCGGCTCTGCAGCGGCTGGTGCACGTGGCCGAACAGCACGTACCGGGGCCGGGTTTGCCTGATGAGCTGCAGGAGGGCCTCGCTGCCCCGCTCCATCCGCCTGGCTACGGTGTCGTAAAGCAGCTCGGGGATCGCCGGCGGGATGTGCGCGCACAGCACGTCGACCTCTCCGACGGCCGCGACCTTGGTCGCGAACACGTCGTCGTCGAGCTCGTTCGGGGTGCGGTAGGCAGTCCGCAGGCCGCCGCCCACAAAGCCGAACGTCCAGCCGTCGAGCTCGATCCGCTGGCCATCGAGCACATGCTGGCCGGGCCGCAGGTGCTCGGCCCACAGCCCGGGCAGGTCGACGTTGCCGTAGGTCAGGTAGGACGGTACCGGCATGGCGGCAAACAGCTCGGCGTACTGCCGGCTGACGGCCGCCTCGATGTGCTGCCGCGGGTCACCATCCAGCTGGGCCCACAGCTTCGCGGACAGCGCGCGCGCCTCATCGAACTGGCCGTCCGACCGCAGCTCGACAAGCGTGCGGGCCTGCTCGGCGCCGAACAGGTCAGGAAAGATGCCCTTGCTGTGGTCGGCGTAGTCGATGAACAGCAGCAGATCGCCGAGGCAGATCAGCGCGTCAGCGCCATCGCCCGCCCGGCGCAGCGCGTCGGACCGGCCATGGACATCGCTCACCACATGCACGCGCATCTGCCTACAGTAGGCAAGTCCGGCAGAAAGGCCTAGCCGGCCCGCGGCGCGCAGCGGCCGCGCCGGCGCGGTAACGTCCGAGGACAACAGAGGTATGCGCCCCACGACGACGGAGCGGTCAAGGCAACGTGGTAGCGGGAGGGTCAGTGCTCGAATTCGGTATCCCAGCGCTCATCGAGATCCCGGACGACGCCGGACTGGCCGATGTGGTCTTCAGCCGGGCCGCCGCTGATCCCGACGAGGTCATGCTCCGCCGGCGCGCCTCCGACGGCAGCTGGCAGGATGTCACCGCTGGCCAGTTCCGGGGTGAGGTGTCGGCCGTCGCGAAGGGCCTGATAGCCGCCGGCCTGCAGCCGGGCGACCGGGTCGCCGTGATGTCGCGCACCCGGTACGAGTGGACGCTGGCCGACTACGCCATCTGGGCAGCCGGCGCGGTCTCGGTTCCCGTCTACGAAACGTCGTCGGCTGAGCAGGTCGAATGGATCCTCGGCGATTCCGGCGCCAGCGCCGCTATCGCCGAGGAAGACGGTCACGCGCAGATCATCGCGAGCGTCCGGGACCGGCTGCCGGGGCTCGGGCCGGTGTGGCGCATCGCCGCGCTCGGCGAGGTAGCCGCTGCTGGTGCCGACATCACCGACGACCAGCTACGCCAGCACCGGGTCAGCCGCCGGGCCGGCGACCTGGCGACGATCATCTACACGTCGGGGACGACAGGGCGGCCCAAGGGCTGCGAGCTGACGCACCGCAACCTGCTCGCCGCGGTCCGCAACGCCGTGCACGCCGCCCTGCCCGAGGTCTTCGAGATGCCCGACGCGTCGACGCTGCTGTTCATGCCGCTGGCTCACGTCTTCGCTCGGATCGTCGAGGTCGGCTGCCTCGAGGCGGGCGCCGTCCTCGGCCACTGGGAGAACATCGGTACCGTGCCCGACGGCCTCCGCGAGTTCCGGCCCACCTTCCTGCTGGCCGTGCCACGGGTATTCGAGAAGGTCTACAACACCGCGGTGCAGCAGGCGTCGGCCAGCTCCGCTACGAGCAAGATCTTCGCCACCGCCGCCACCACGGCGATCGCCTACAGCCAGGCTCTGGACAACGGCCGTCCGGGTATCGCGCTGCAGATCCGGCGCATCGTATTCGACCGGCTCGTCTACGGCAAGCTGCGTGCGCCGGCCGACGAG
>JBOHCP010000492.1:0-4455 GCA_050698875.1 Streptosporangiaceae bacterium
GCGCAAGGGCCGTCGCGGGGAACAGCAGCACCGACAGCAGCGCCGATCCGCCCAGCGCCGCAGACGTGGCCGGGCTCAGCAGCCGGAAGCTCTGGCCGACCTCGGCGACGGCGACCGGAAAAGTCAGCGTCGTAGCCTGCAGCAGCCCCGCCTCGACGGCTGGCCGGGTCCCGAGCCTGCGCCGGTACAGCAGCGCCGGGCAGACCCGGGCGATCAGGATCGCGGCCAGCAGCGCGGGCAGCAGCACCAGCGAGGACCCGCTGGCGACCAGTGACCGCACGTCGAACTGGACGCCGGCACGACGAAGAACACCGGCACCAGGAAGCCGTACCCGATGGCGTGCAGCTTCCCCACGTAACGCTCCTGCGTCGGCCTGTCATCGTTGTCGGCGACGTTCAGCACCACGCCCCCGACGAAGGCCCCGAGCAGGGCATCCACGCCGAACACTTGCGCCAGCACTGCGCGAACGCGAGCAGGATTACGAACGCGCCCCGGACACGCAGCTGCGAGGTGGACTGATCGGTGGCCAGCAGCGCACGCCGCAGCCACGGTGCGCGCCACAGCCGGCGCAGGCCGAAGGCCCCGGCCAGGGCGGCGACGCCGAGCGCTACCACGTACGCCACCTGCGCCCAGGTCGGCTCGGGCTCGGCGGAGAACGGGACTGTCAGCAGCAGCAGCGCGGTGAACTATGCGACCGAACCCGCCATGACGGCGCCCTGGCCGAAGTCGGTGTCGATCTCGCCGGCGTCACGCAGCACCGGCACCATGACGCCGAGCGAGCTAGCGTCAGGGCGAGCGCCAGCAACCGGACGTCTGCGCCGTGCCCGATCTGGCGCAGCACCAGCGCGAGCGGGACCGCCAGGGCGAGACCCATCGTGACTCCCGCTGCGGATCGCGCGCCGCGGTTGTGACCGGCCCGGCTGACGGCCGGACGCTGCGATCGGTCGTCGCGGGCATGGGCCAGGTCGCCAACGGCGCCCCGGCTGCCTATCTCGGTCACGTTCCGGCTGCCCGCGGACCGCGTCCTCGACACCCCGGTCGTGGTCCGTGAGGTGCCGGTTAGCGCCGATTCCGAGCCGCGCGTTTCGTCCGCGGGCTGCCCCGTTCCGTCGTGGGCCGGCATCGAGGTTCACTCGCGCCGGTCACCTCGGCGACCGCGGCGTGGCGGCGTCGGCGGCACGGTCTTGCCCGCCAGCGCACGCTCGACCGGGATCACGACGGAATCGCCGGACGCCGACCGCACCGTGAACGCCTCGCCGTCGGCTGCCTCCAGAACCCCGAGAACGTCGGCGACCTCGTCGCCATCGCCCGCTGCCGGGCGCCGCCAGCGGATCACCACCCGCCGTCCTATGTCGGCCGTGCCCAGTCGGACCTCCAGTCGGTAGCGCACCAGGGCGAGATTACGCCGACGCCCTCGGCGCCAGTTAGCCGGCGGCGGTGGCGTGATTGCGGTCCGCGCGGACGGTGGCGGTACGCGCGGGCGCGGCGTGAAGGACCTGCTCGGCGGCGTCGATGACGCCGAGGTCGGCGCGAATGTGCAGCTCGGCAGCGGTGATGAGCAGGCCGACGACAGAAGCCGGCTGGTGAGCGCGGGCCTCGGCCAGGCCGTGAAGTTCCTGGAGCAGATGGGCGCGCTGGCGGCGGAGCACGCCGTCGAGGATGGCCGGGTCGCGCTGCTGGACGGCGGCCATCAGCTTGAGGAAGAAGTCGTCCCGGTAGCCGCGCAGCCTGGTGCTCGGCTCGGCCAGCCACCGGTCGAGCTCGGCCCGGCCGGCCGCCGTGAGGTGGTGCACGACCCGGTCGGGCTTGACTGGCTGCGGCCGCCGCTCGGACTCGATCAGCCCGTCCCGGCCGAGCCGGTCCAGAACCTGGTACAAGTGCCCGATGTTCAGCCCGCCCCACTGCTCGCCGACCGCCTGCTCGAAGCTGGTCTTCAGCTCATACCCGTGCGCGGGCTTATCGGCGAGCAGCGCCAGCACCGCGTGATGCAACGGCATGCCTGCCTGGCCCTCCCGCCCGGTAACGAAACAGTCTCATCTTGCATTGTGACTAGCTAACCAGCCACCGCGGGGTCTTGCATTGTCACTAGGTAACAAGCCACAGTAGTCGCGGACCGGGATAATCGCCAGCCTGGCTGGGCGGAGCAGGGAGTCGGTGCGGTGGGCACAGCTAGTGCGTTCCTGCAGCTGCACGACGTCTGCAAGAGCTACGGAGTCGCCAGGGACGCGCGCGTCGCCGCCGCCGACCATGTCACGCTGAGCATCGACGCCGGCGATTTCGTGGCGCTTACCGGCGCGTCCGGCTCGGGCAAGTCAACCCTGCTGCACCTCATCGGTGCGATCGAGCGGCCCGACTCCGGCACCATCACCAGCAACGGCCGCGACGTCACCGCGCTGCGCGGTGCCGCCCTGGCCGGCTACCGGCGCACGGTCGGATTCGTGTTCCAGAGCTACAATCTGCTGCCCGCGCTGACCGCCGTCGACAACGTCATCGCGCCGCTGCTGCCCTACCGCACCCCGTTTAGCAAGCGCGACCGCGGCCGCGAGCTGCTGGCAGCCGTCGGCCTGGCCGGCCGCGAGCACTCGCTGCCCGCCCGGATGTCGGGCGGCGAGCAGCAGCGCGTCGCCATCGCCCGCGCCCTGGTCAACAACCCAGCCCTGCTGCTAGCCGACGAGCCCACCGGCAACCTCGACTCCGCCAACGCCACCGAGATCCTGCGCCTGCTTGCTACCCTGCGCGCCAGTCACGACATGACCATCCTTCTCGCCACCCACGACCCGCAGGTTGCCGCCCACGCCGAGCGGCTGATCCGGCTCCGCGACGGGGCTATCACCGATGACATCGCCCTCACCGACGGCTCACCGCCCGCCGACATCATCCGGCGCGTCGGGCAACTCGGCTAACCCGCTACCGACAGCACCCCGCCGATGAGAACCCTCGCCTGGTCGCAGCTGCGGTTCCGCACTACCCGTCTCATCGCCCTGCTCGCCGGCATGCTGCTTGCCACCACCGCGTTCACCGTGCTGACGGCAGCCTCCCGCACCGCGCAGCTGCGCACCGTCGGCACCGTGACCGCCCACTTCGTGCCCGCCTACGACATCCTCGTCCGCCCCAAGGGCGCCAGAACCCGGCTGGAAACGCAGACCGACACCGTCCAGCCCAACTTCCTGTCCGGCATCTACGGCGGCATCACCCTCGCCCAGTACCACCAGATCGCGAATATCGCCGGCGTCCAGGTTGCGGCGCCGATCGCCATGGTCGGCTACACCCTGCTCGACGCCTCGATCTTCTTCAACCTCCCCGCCGCGAGCTCCTCCACGCCAGGCCGGCACCTCTACCGGATCACCACCACCTGGATCAGCGACGCCGGCACCAGCCACATCACTGAGCCCCCCTCCTACCTCTATGTCACGCCCGACCAGCTGAAGTTCGACGACATCTCCGGCGGCATCAACGAGGTGATGCCCGGCGGGGGCGCCGTGACAGTGTGCCCGCTGAACCAGGTGCCGCTGGACACGAATCCGTTCGGCATCGCTGCACAGTCGAACGCCGACTGCTGGTCCGAGGCAGACGGGACCGGTCTGCAGCGGCTGCCCGTCAGCCCGCAGGCGCCGGAGTACTCCGCGAGCTGGGTCATCCCCGTGCTGGTCGCGGCCATCGACCCGGTGGCGGAGGCACGGCTGGACGGCCTCAACAAGGCAGTGACCTCCGGCAGCTACCTGACGGAGCACGCCAGCGACAGCACCGCCGATGGTGAGGAAACCGAGTTCCCGGTGCTCGCCTCGTCCAGCAGCGGGATGGACGAGTACGCGGTCACGCAGCTACAGCAACTGACGTCGCCGTCGGCGCCGCCGGATATGAACGTGCCCTGGATGACGCAGGAAGTCGCCGCGCCGGGACGAACACTGGTCACCGAGCGGACCACGGCACAACAGGCCTACGGACAGCTGCTGACGACGATGCGCGCGAAGCCGTCGCCGGTCAAGGGCGTCATATCCGGTGCCACCGTCTTCGGCTACTGGAGCGTCGGGCAGACGAGCTACCGGCGCGCAGCAGGCGGGGCGCTGGCGCCGGAGGTCACGCACAACCCGGTCTCCGTCTGGTACGCGGGCGGCATCCCGGACGTGTCGATGGACAACGAGGACAACCAGTACCGGGCGATCTCTCCGCACACCCATCCGTCCAATGAGTATTCCCCCGGTGGTGCTGAGGCGTGGGCGAGCCCCCGGCTCGTCGGCACCTTCGATCCGTCGAAGATTAAGCAGTTCGATTCGCTGTCGCAGGTGCCGCTGGGCGGATACGAGCCGGTGGTGGCGGCGCCGGCGTCGGCGGCGAGCCGGCGGGCGCTACACGGCAGTGACCTGCTGCCGAATCAGAACCTGGGCGGGTACGTCGGCCAGCCGGTCAACCTGATCACCACGCTGTCAGCGCTGCCGGCCCTGGAGAACAACAGCC
>JBOHCP010000493.1:0-4453 GCA_050698875.1 Streptosporangiaceae bacterium
GCGGTGGGTTACCCGTGGCCGCTGCCTCAAACAGGCGGATCGCTTCAGCAAGGTTCCCGCGGCGAGCCGCGAACTCGCCGAGCAGGACCACCAGGGTCGGCTCGGCCGCCAAGTCCTCCCGCGAAGCGCCGGACAGAACTGCCGAGCTCAGCGGTGAGTCCGCGTCATCACCTTGGTCGTGGTCGGCCAGCGCGGCACGCGTTACCGAGGCGAACAGTTCCTCGTATCCGAGTTCGCCCGCGCGCCGTAGAAGCTCGCGGGCCTCGGCGGCGTCGCCTAAACCAAGCGCCAGCAAAGCCGCGACACAGTACTGACGACCTGCGTCAGGCGATCCATACTCGGCGGCTCGCGCGAATGCCTGCAGCGCCAGGTCCTGATGACCATGCTCGTTGGCGTAAGCAGCGATGGCAGCCTCGAAGCCGCCGTTGCCGGCCGCCAGCCAGCTTGGCCGTGCCGCCAGTACGGTCTCCGCCGTCAACCGGGGCTGTTCCCGGCCTTGCTCTAGCCCGAACTTAATTGATCTTGGAAGTGCGGTCAGCCCGCTGAGCTGGGGAGATGATGCCCGGCCGGGACTGGGGTACCGGGCCGTGCTGGCTACTGGAGGGTGAGCGGGACGGGTGCGCCGAGCAACTCGAAGGCCCGGCGCTGGACGGGGGTTGGGTTGGTGAGCTTGTGGATTGCCTGGCCGGCGAAGGTGATGGCCTGGCGGTCGAGGGTGGATAGGTGGCCGAGCAGGTCGCGGTAGCGCTAGGCGGGCAGGCCATCGGCGTTGTGCTTGGCGGCGTCTTTGGCTTTGGCCTGTGCGGAGCGGCGGGCGGGGGCGACGGGGTCGGCGGGGGCGGGGATGTCCTGGTCGGTGAAGGTGAGCTCGGCGAGGGCGGCGCGCAGGTGCCAGGTGAGGTAGCAGGCGAGCATGCAGATCAGGACGTGGCCGCGGACCCGGCCGGCGAGGTAGTGGTGGATGGGCCGCAGGTCCAGGTCGTCGGCCTTGGTGATGCGGAAGTCCCGCTCGACGTATTTCAGGTTCTTGTAGGCGGTGACCGTGGCGGCGGCGTCCAGGATGCCGCCGGTGACGCTGGTGCGGATCACGTAGATCCCGTCGAGGGCGGCCTCGGCGGCGATCTTCTCCTGGTCGCGGCGCCAGGTGAAGCTGGTGCCGGTGACCTCGGTGATGAAGTGCTTGCCGACCTTGTGCTTGCCGATGACCCTGCCGATCCGTGTCCCGATCTTGTCCGGGTCTTTCAGCCGCCCGGCATCGACCGACGCCTGGACCGTTGCGAGGTCTTTCTCGGTGGCGGCGAGCAGGTCCTCCCGCTTGCGGGCCCGCTGGGCCTCCAGGACCGAGTTGTGGCAGCAGATCAGCCGCTCGCCGGGGTAGTGCGGGCTGGTGATCTCGGCGAACCCCTGGGTATCGAACAGGCTCATCTGCAGCGGGCCGCCGTCGCGGGCCAGTGCCGCGATGGCCGGGGCCTTCAGCGCGGTGATCCAGTCCATCCCGTCGAGCTTGCGCAGGTCATCGATCCGGGTGCCGGTGATCATGCCGCGGTCACCGACCATGATCAGGTTCTTGATCCCGAAGTCGTCGCGGACCCGGGTGATCGCGGTCTTGAACGCGACAGGGTCGCTGGTGTTGCCGGCGAATACCTCGACCGCCACCGGGCGGCCGGCCGGGTCGGTGAGCAGCCCGTACTCGACCTGCATCCGGCCGCGCTTGCCGTCGCGGGAGTGCCCGAACGCGGCCAGCTCGCACTTGCTGCCCTCCATCCATGAGGACGACAGGTCGAACATGGCGATCCCGCCCGCCGGCAGGTGCCGGCCGGCCAGCTTCTTCTCGATCCCGCGCTGCCGGGAGGTCAGCCAGTCCATCGCGGCGTAGATCTCATCGGTGCTGGCGCCGGCCACGCCGAGGTCGGTCCCCAGCGTGGTGTCGCTGGCCTGCCACCACCGCGCGGTGGACAGCTTCGGCGCCGGCCGCACCGCTCGGGACACGATCAGCGCGTAGGCGATATCCCGTTCCCGGCACGCGGGGCCCAGCAGCGCCCGCAGGCCCAGCCGCGAGGCCATCACGTGCGCCGCGGCCACGTCCCCGTGCGGCACTGACCGCTCCACCTCGAACGCGTCCTTGGCCTCGACCAAGGTGGCGCCCTTCAGCATCCTTCCCAGCGCCTCGATCACGTGATCGGGCAGCGCGGACAGGTTCGCTAGCGTCTCGTTGCGGGGCCGGCCGTCCTGGTCCCGGTAGGAGCGGCGCAGCAGGAAGCACCGGGACGTGCGCCGCTCCCCGCCGGCCGTCACGTACTGGCGACTGGCATTGTCGATGTGCATCCGGTCAATTGTCCGCGTCACCTGCCCATTCTACCGATGATGATCAAGGATTGTCCACCATTGTTCTGGCTACACCTACAGGTGTTTCCAAGTCACCTCCCGCAGGTGGAGACAGCAATCAGCTATCCGAGATCACGTAAGTTCGGTCTAGCAGCCGGGCAAGCCGCATCGTGCCATCCGGCTCCGATGCCTGCACTCGCAGCAGCACCGCGGCCGCCGTGGGCGGTAGGAACGGCAGTGAAGTAGACACCGGGTTCTCGCTGCCGCCGGGTGCCGCTTCAGCAACCCGGCGCAACTGCCCGGCCACGTTCGAGGTGAGAACGTGTTCGCGCGGAATGAGGATCTTCCATGCCTCCTCGGTGTACTCGACCTGATCCTCTGTGACGTGTTGCCAGTACAAGATCCTGGCCGCCGGATCGCAGAGGATGATCAGGACCGGCAGCACGTGACCGAGCCATTGCGCAGGTGCCTGTTCTTGCCGCGGTACCACCAGCCGCCCTCGGCTTCCTCGGCGAAGTACGACTCGCCCGACTTGATCTGCAGGGCCAGCAGTCGGCCGGTGGGGCTGCTCGGACCGTCGAACGGCTCTACACGCGCGTCGATGCCGTAGTCTTCCACTTCCTGGCTCCGGAACGCCCAGCCCCACGAGCTGAACTCCAAGTCAGCAGCAGCAACCCCCATGCGCTCAGCGTTTGGTGGCGTTGTCCCGCTCACTGCCATCCACTTCTCCCGGGCCGACCGGTCGTGCAGTGTCGGCGACGCTGGTCCATTTTCCTGCCCATCCTGGCGGTGACCCTGTTTGCAGGCAATCCCCTGAGACTGGGCAGGCTCTCGAACAAAGGCAGTTACACACGGCAGGGCATGCACTCGGCGGGGGCATGCACCCAATGTCGTACCGCCGAGGGTTGCCAGCCGCGTCAGCTACCTGCAGCTTATCCGTTCGTGCCTGCCAGAGCGGCGGGTAGCGGAGGCGCCGCTGCCGCGCGGAACGGCAGTTCTCCATGTGGGCCGTTGTCCTCGTCCGGTCACGTCCGGTGACGTCCGGTGATCAGTTCGCGCGATTTCGAGCGTCGCTCAGCGGGGGGCATCACGGAGCGACTGAAGGATAGCTGCTGCTATCTCCGAGGCAATATCCCCCGTGTGCCCGGTGATCGCGTCTGTGGAGACGGCCATCACAGGTTGCATGATCGCAGCGAGACCCTGCCTGCTGCGTATGCCTCCCGAGGTACGGCCGACGACTCTTGCTGGATCACCCTCGAATACCTTATCGAGCGGTGCGAGAGTGGCGGCTATCGCCACTGACTCGATTTGCGCTGGCAGGTGCCTCGCCGCCAACGCGAGCAAGGGAGCCGCCAGACGTTTCAGTTCGGTGTTATCGACTAGCGCACCGAGGAAGTCAGTCGGAATCGCCCGAAACGCGACAACCTGGCCGCCGCTATGGACAGCGAGTCCTCGGTGCTCGTGTTCCCTGCGCTCAGCGAACGCGCTGCCGGCTGTCTGAGCATCGTGAACCCACGCCCATGCCGCGGTGCTGTCGTTGCCGACATTGAGTTGGTCGCTCTCCTGGAAGAAGCCGGTCTCGCGGCCTGTCCGTGCAAGTTCGGTCGGGAGCGCGTTCAGCCGGGTCGCCAGTACTGGCTGTGCGCCGAGCGGGACAAGGTGTACATCGAGAACCGGCGCGTACATGTTCGCGTCAATCAGCGTCGGGGTGTCCCAGCGCCAGCGGACTGCAGCCGGATCCGAGAGACTCTCCCATGCGAGAGCAGTGGATGCGGAGGTGAGATCGCGCAATGCGGCCAGTGCCGCGACGTTTAGCGTCTCCGGGTCCGAGAAGGACTTGCGGAACCGCCCGTTAACGTAGTGCTCGACCCTGCGCTTGAACTCGGCCTGCCGGGGCTCGTCGGGCTCGCTGGTGCTCTTGGTGAACACGAGCACTGGCTTGCCTGCCTGCTTGCTGCGGTGAACTCTTCCTCGGTCGGCGCCATGCCGCTGTCAGGAAGTGGCTCACCGTACCGCGGGCCCAGGAGGAGGATGTACACGTCACACCCATCGACGCCGGCGAGGCACGCGTCCCGCGAAGAGCGGTCTTGCGATACGAAGTCCTCGAACCGTAGTGACTCATAGGGCG
>JBOHCP010000494.1:0-4442 GCA_050698875.1 Streptosporangiaceae bacterium
GCCACGGCCACGGGGAGGGCCACGGCCACGGGGAGGGCCACGGCCACGGGGAGGGCCACGGCCACGGGGAGGGCCACGGCCACGGGGAGGGCCACGGCCACGGGGAGGGCCATGGCGACGAGGAGGGCCACGGCCACGGCCACGGGGAGGGCCATGGCCACGGGGGCCACGGGATCAGGCACGGTCAGGACGCCGGCCACGCCGACGAGCAGCACCCGGTGGCCGTCAGCAGCGAGCTGTGGTCCTTCCAGATCGCCGGCGGGTCACCGGGCCAGCGATGAGAGCGGCCGCTCGCGTCAGTCCGGCGCTGGGCCGCGCAGCCAGGCGACCTTAGCCGCGGCGGGTTGCCAGCAGCACCGGGATGCGGCGCTCGGTCTTCTGCTGATACTCGGCGTACGGGGGGAACGCCGCGACAGCTCTGTCCCACCAGACCGCCCGCTCGTTGCCGTCGAGCTCGCGCACGTCGACGGCGAACGGCTCCGGCCCGTCCTGGAGCATGACCGAATGCGGGTCCGCGGTCAGGTTGTAGTACCAGACGGGGTTCATCGGCGCACCGCCCATCGACGCGACGAGCGCGTATTTGCCGTCGTGCTCAACGCGCATCAGCGCCAGCTTGCGGACACTGCCGGTCTTGTTGCCGCGCGCCGTCACCACCACCACGGGCAGCCCGGTGTCGCGCAGGGTATTTGCACGCTGCCCACCGGACGCCTCGTACTCCGCGACCTGGTCGCGGACCCACTCGCGCGGACTCGGTACGTACTCGCCGTCAAGACTCATGGCAGGACTTTATCGGCTGGCGTCACGCAGCCGGCTCGTAGGTGGTGATCTCTATCAGGTGCGCGTCCGGGTCGAGCAGGTAGATCGACCACGCCACCGTGTGGTCGGACTCGCGGAACTCAGTCCCCGCCGCGGTTAGCTCAACGCGGGCCTGCTCGTAGCCCCGTCGCGACACCCGGAATCCGACGTGTGCCAGCGAGTCGAAGGTGGACGGCTCGATCGGCGCGCCACGCGCCGGGAACAGGGCAACGCCAGCGCCGTTCTTCTCAAGGACCGCCGGGTAGTCTCCCCAGGCGTCCTGGTGGGCCCGGCGGAGCCCGAGCACCTCCTGGTACCAGCGCACCGACCGGTCAACATCAGCGACCGGCAGACCAATATGATCAAGAGTCTCGATGTCCATACCCACCTCCGCAGCGCTGGTGTGCGCGGCCTCCGCAGCAGCAATGAGGATAGGCGGCATCACGGTCCGGCGGAATCGGCCATCGGGAACAGAACCGCTCGGTCGTTAGGCCTGGACCACTGCGCCAGGCGCCCGAAGACGGCGACCGGCGCGGCCCCGGGCCCCGGGCCCCGGCCCCTCGCCGTGCCGCTCCGCTGTTGCGGTGTCAGTCGGCCTCCGGCGTCATCATGCCGGAGAGCCTTCGATGACACCTCTCCGCCGCCTGACCATCGTGACCCGGGTCGTCCTCGGTGTGCCCGACCTCATTGGCGTGCCGTTCATGCTGGCGGCCAACCACAGCAGCGCCGACGCGGTGCCAGGCGCGGCCATCGTGGGCGGCGTCGTCATCACGGTGCTGACACTGGTGGGGGCCGTCGGCCTCGTCCGGGCTAGCCGCTGGGCGTGGCGGCTCTCGCTGACCGTGCGGATCCTCGACATGATCACCTCCGCGCTCGGCGTCGGCAACCACGAGGGGCCGGTCCCGCCGCCCGCGTCTGCGCCGGCATGATCAGGCGCGCTCGAAGACCGCCACGAGCGCCGCCCCGAGCGACGGCACGACGCCGTGCCGCCTGCGGATGACGTCGGCGACGAGGCCGGTCCAGCCGGTCTGATGGGAGGCGCCGAGCCCCGCGCCCGTGTCGCCGTGGAAGTACTCGCTGAACATCAGGTTGTCCCGCCAGGCGGGGTCGTCGCGCAGCAGCGCGGCTGCGCCGAAGCACGGCCGCCTGCCATCCGTGCCGGGCGTGAAGATCGAGATCAGCCGGTCCTGCAGATCACTGGCGACCTGTCCGAGCGTGCACACGTGGCCCGAACCAGCCGGGTACTCGACGGTGAACTCGTCACCGAAGAACTGCTGATAGCGCTCGAGGACGCTGATCACCAGATAGTTGACCGGGAACCAGACCGGGCCGCGCCAGTTCGAGTTCCCCCCGAACAACGGAGTCGTCGACTCGGCCGGCTCGTAGTCGATGCTCGCCCGGTAGCCCTCGACGTCGATGGTGTACGGGTGGTCGCGATGCCAGGCCGACAGCGCGCGCAGGCCGTGCGGCGACAGAAACTCGGCCTCGTCGAGCAGCACGCTGAGCAGCCGCCGCAGCCGATCCGGGTCGGTGAGCGTGAGCAGCAGCTGCTGGCGGCCCGATCCGCCGTGCAGCAAGCCGGAGTCGCTGGACCCGCCGGACCCGCCGGACCCGCCGGACCCGCTGGACCCGCCGGACCCGCTGGACCCGCTGGACCCGCCGGACCCGCCGGACCCGCTGGACCCGCCGGACCCGCCGGACCCGCCGGACCCGCCGGACGGCTGCGGCCCGGCCTCCTGCTGCGCGGCTAGCAGCGCGGCAAACCGCTTGCCGACCGTCAGCGCGAGGTCGATGGTCTCCTGGCCGACCACGCTCATGGAAAGCGAGGGCAGGACCGCCACGATCGACCGCACCTTGACCTCGACCTGGTCCCCGCCTGGGGTGATGAGCCGGTCGTAGTACAGCCCGTCCGCCTCGTCCCACAGGCCGCGGTTGTCCAGCGCCTGCTTGATCGCGGCGAAGTGCTCGACGAACTTGAGCGTGAGGTCGGTGCCTGGCCGATGCCCTGTGTGGTGCAGGATCTGCGCGATGGTGGCCATCGAGAGCGCGTAGAACGCCATCCACGCGGTCGCGTCCGCCTGCTCGAGGATCCCGCCCACCGGCAGGTGCGACCGGTCGATCGGGCCGATGTTGTCGAGCCCGAGGAAGCCACCCTCGAACAGATTGTTGCCCTCCGCGTCCTCGCGGTTCACCCACCAGGTGAAGTTGACGAGCAGCTTGTCGAACACCCGGCTGAGGAAGTGAAGGTCCCGGCCGCCGTCTACGGCGAACACCTCGAGCGCGGCCCACGCCTGCACCGGCGGGTTGACGTCGGAAAAGTCCCACTCGTACGCCGGCAGCGCGCCGCCTGGATGCTGGAACCACTCGCGGCACAGGAGGATGAGCTGGTACTTGGCAAACGCGGGATCGACGTGCGCGAGCGCCACGCAGTGGAACGCCAGGTCCCAGGCGGCGAACCAGGGGTACTCCCACTTGTCGGGCATCGACATGATGTCGAACGCGTCGAAGCCGCGCCACCGGCTGTTGCGGCCGCTGTGCCGGCTGGCCGGCGGGGCAGGCTGCGCCGGGTCGCCGTCCAGCCACTGCGTGACGTCGTAGTAGTACAGCTGCTTGCCCCACATCAGCCCGGCGAACGACTGCCGCAGCACCATCGCCTCGTCGGTGCTGGCGGTCGACGGCGTCAGCTCGGCGTAGAACTCGTCGGCCTCGGCCCGCCGCTGCTCGACCACCGCCGCGAACCGCGGCCCGAGCGGGTCACCGTCGCCGGCGCGGACCGACTGCACCGGCCGGAGCCTGACCCGCAGCTGCGCAGAGCCGTGGCCCGGCAGCGACACGCGATACCAGAAGGCGCACTTGGTGCCGCGGTCCGCCCGGCTGACCGTAGCCGCGCCTCTGACCACGTGATCGTTAATGCCGTCTTTGGGGAACGGGGTGGCCGGGGGCGAGCCAAAGAGTCTCGCGACGTTGGTTTCGTTCTCGCAGAACAGCACGGCGGGCACCAGGCCGTCCGGACCGGGGCCGGCTAGCAGCTCCATCGGTCCGGCCAGCGGATGGTGGAGGGTGACCCGGCCGGACCCGGCGGCGGCCAGCTCCGGGCGGGCGGCGCCCGGGTCCCACGACCAGGTGTTGCGGAACCACGTGGTCGGCAGCACGTGCAGCTCGGCGTCGTCCGCTCCGGCGTTGGTGATCTCGATCGACATCAGGATGTCGTCCGGCCCGTCCTTGGCGTAGTGCACCTCGGTGATCCAGTACCGGCCATCGTCAAACGCCCCGGTGTCAGCGAGTTCGTACTCCGGCTCCGTGCGGTTGCGGCCGGCGTTCTGCTCGATGAGGTCCTCATACGGGAAGCGCCGCTGCGGGTAGTGGTATCGCCAGCGGTTCCACGTGTGGCTCGGCACGGCGTCGAGGTACCACCAGTACTCCTTGACGTCCTCGCCGTGGTTGCCCTCCGAGCCGGTGAGCCCGAAGAGCCGCTCCTTGAGGATCGGGTCCTGGCCGTTCCACAGCGCGAGGCCGAGGCAGAGCTGCTGCTCGATGTCGCAGAAGCCGGCCAGGCCGTCCTCACCCCACCGGTAGGCACGCGATCTGGCGTGATCGTGCGGCAGGTAGTCCCAGGCCTCGCCGTCGGCGCTGTAGTCCTCCCGCAC
>JBOHCP010000495.1:0-4440 GCA_050698875.1 Streptosporangiaceae bacterium
CGAGATCCGGCGGGTGCCTGGCGGCGAGCTCGAGCGCCTCGGTTGCCGAGCTTGCGGCGTGCACCTCGTACTGGCGCACCCGCAGGTTGATCCGCAGCGCGCGGATTATCTGGGGCTCGTCGTCGATGACCAGGATCGTGGTCACGGCGTCACGCCGCCGGTTCGCCGTCTCGATCGTCGCCGACGCCGTGCTGGCCGACGCCGTGCTGGCCGACGCCGTGCTGGCCGACGCCGTGCTGGCCGACGCCGTGCTGGCCGACGCCGTGCTGGCCGACGCCGTGCGTGCCGACGCCGTGCGTGCCGACGTGGGCGGGCGGCGGCGGGGCGGCCGGGAGTGACAGCGTCATGGTCAGCCCACCGCCGGGGGTTTCATCGGGTTCCAGGGTGCCGCCCATGGCCTCGGTGAGCCCGCGCGACAGGGCGAGGCCCAGGCCGACCCCGGTGGTGTTGTCGGTGTCGCCCATCCGCTGGAACGGGATGAAGATGTGGTTCCACTGGTCCTCGGGCACGCCGGGGCCGCGGTCGATGATCTTGAGCTCGACCCGGTCGCGCAACGAGCTGCCGGTGAGCGCTGGCGGCGTGCCCGGTGGCGAGTAGCGCAGCGCGTTCGCGGTGAGGTTGGAGATCACGCGCTCCAGGATGCCGGGGTCCACGGCGACCTCAGGCAGATCGTCGGGGATGCGGACGGTCACGGCCCGAGCGGGCGGCCCCAGGTCGTCCAGCGACCTGGCGACGATCTCCGACAGATCTGCCGGGCGGGGGAACACCGCGAGCGCGCCGGCCTGCAGCCGGCTCATGTCGAGCAGGTTGTCCACGAGCCGGGCGAGCTTGTCCAGCGACTCGTCGGCCGTGGCCAGCAGCTCGTCGTGGTCGGCGGCGTCCCACTCGATGTCGCGGCTGCGCAGGCTCGTGACCGCGGCCTTGGCCGAGGCAAGCGGGGTCCGCAGGTCGTGGCTGACCGCGGCGAGCAGCGCCGTGCGGACCCGGTCCGCCTCGGCGATCGGCTTGGCTGCCTCGGCGGCGGCCGTCAGCCTGCCCTGCTCGAGAGCGGCGGCAGCGTAGGCGGCGAATGCGCCGAGGACCCGTCGGTCGGAGGCCGGCAGCGCACGCCCGCGGAGCGCGAGCACGAGGTTGTCGCTCACCGGCACCTCTACCTCTGCATCCTCGGGCCGGCCGACAGGCGGATCGCCGGAGACGCCGACCGCGACCGAGCCGCCCCGGGGCTGGCCAGGCTGCTGCTCGAGCAGCGTCACCGAGTCCATCGCGAAGGCCTCGCGCACCCGGTCCAGCACCGCCGACAGTGCCCGCTGCCCGCGCAGTACGCTGCCGGCGGTCGTGGCCAGCAGCTCCGACTCGGCCCCCGCTCGGGCGGCCTGCTTGGTGCGCCGGGCCGCGGTATCCACGACCGAGCTGACCGCGAGGCCCACGGCGACGAAGATGACCAGCGCCAGCGCGTTGTTCGCCTGCGCGATCGTCCACTGGTGGATGGGCGGGGTGAAGTAGTAGTTGAGCAGCAGCGAGCCGAGGACCGCGGCCAGCACCGCGGGGATGAACCCGCCGACGAGCGCGACCGCGACGACGCCCGCCAGGAACACGAGCACGTTGCTGGTGAGGTTGATCTGGCCGCGCAGGCTGGCCAGGAGCAGCGTGAGCACTGGCGGGAGCACCACGGCCAGCACGTATCCGGCGAGCTGGCGCCGGCGCGGCAGCCCGCCGTGCGCCCGCGGGAGGCCCCGGCCGCGGCCGGCGTAGGAGTGCGTGACCATGTGCACGTCGATGTCGCCGGATCCGCGGACCGTCCGCGTGCTCACGCCCGGCCCGGTGAGCAGGGCGGCCAGCCAGCCGCGGCGGCTGACGCCGAGGACTAGCTGGGTGGCGTTCTCGGCGCGGGCGAAGGTCAGCAGCGCGTCCGACACGTTGTCCCCGACTACCTGGTGGTAGGTACCGCCGAGCGACTCTGTCAGCCGCCGCTGACCCGCCAGCGCCGCAGGATCCGCGCCGGTCAGGCCGTCTGACCTGGTCACGTGCACGGTCAGTAGGTCGCCGCCGGCCGAGCGGGCCGCGATCCTGGCCGCGCGGCGGATCAGCGTGTCGCCCTCCGGGCCGCCGGTCAGCGCGACGACGACCCGCTCGCGTGCCTCCCAGGTGCCGCGGATGTCATGCGCCTGCCGGTACCGCTGCAGCCCCTCGTCCACCTTGTCGGCGAGCCACAGCAGCGCCAGCTCGCGCAGCGCGGACAGGTTCCCGATGCGGAAGTAGTTGGTCAGCGCCGCGTCGATCTTCTCGGCCTTGTAGATGTTGCCGTGCGCCATCCGGCGGCGCAGTGCCTCCGCGGTCATGTCGATGAGCTCGACCTGGCCGGCGGCCCGCACCACCGCGTCGGGGACCGTCTCCCGCTGCGGCACGCCGGTGATCTTCTCGACGACGTCGTTGAGCGACTCCAGGTGCTGGATGTTGACGTTGGAGATCACGTCGATGCCGGCGTCAAGCAGGTCGCTCACGTCCTGCCAGCGCTTCTCGTGGCGCGAGCCCGGCACGTTGGTATGCGCGAACTCGTCCACCAGCGCGACCTCGGGATGCCGCGCCAGCACGGCGTCGGTGTCCATCTCCTCGAAGGAGGTGCCGCGATGGGGCACGTTCTTTCTCGGCATGACCGCCAGGTCGCCGATCTGCTCGGCGGTGTACGGCCTGCCGTGGGTCTCCACGAACGCGACTACGACATCGGTGCCCCGGTCACGGCGCCGGTGGCCCTCGTTGAGCATGGCGAACGTCTTGCCGACGCCCGCCGCCGAACCAAGGTAGATCCGCAGCTGGCCCCGGCTCGCGGTCGGACGGGCCGCCGCCCTCACGTCGCCCAGCCCTCAGAACTCATGGCAACCCCGCGGGGGTTTGGGGGGTCGTTCCCCCGTGACAACACGGTCTCACGACTGGTGTCGGTAGCCCATACCCGGCTCGGTCAGCAAGTGCCGCGGCGGACAGGCCCTCGGCGTCAGGCAGGGTAGTTGTCATTGAGGGCGATGTTCAGCAGCAGGACGTTCACCACGGGCGCGCCGAGGAAGCCGAGCGTGCGGCCGGTGGTGTACCTCGTCACCAGCGCCTCGACCTGAGCCGGGCTGATGTTCCTGGTAGCCGCCACGCGGTCCACCTGGATCGCGGCGTTCGCCGGAGAGATGTCCGGGTCCAGGCCGGAGCCCGACGCCTGGACGGCGTCCGGCGGGATCTGCGAGATCGGCACGTGGTCGAAGGTGGAGATCTGCTGCTGCTCCGTCTTGATCAGCGCGATGTACTTCGGGTTGTTCTGGCCGTAGTTCGAGGCGCTGGAGAACCGCGGGTCGCAGCCGAAGTCGTTCTTCGCGCCGGACAGGATCGCGACTGACGGCCGCGGCTGGAAGTACTGCGGCAGCGGGTTGCCCTTGGCGTCGGTGAACTCCTGGCAGAGCAGGCTCGACCCGACCACCCGGCCGTGGTAGCTGACCAGGGAGCCGTTCGCCTGATGGGGGAACAGCCCCTGCGCCAGCCCCCACATGGCCACCGGGTAGATGATCCCGAGTAGCACCGTGACGATCAGCAGCAGGCGAAGCCCGGCGAGGTGCTGGCGAACTATGGCGGGAAGGCGATTCATGTCAGATCACCGGAATCCAGGAATGTTCATGATGATGAGGTCGATCAGCTTGATCCCGATGAACGGGATGATCAGCCCGCCAAGGCCGTAGATCCACAGGTTGCGGCGCAGCATCGCCGACGCCGACGACGGGCGGTACCGCACGCCGCGCAGCGCCAGCGGGATCAGCGCGACGATGATCAGCGCGTTGAAGATGATCGCCGCCGTGATCGCCGACTTAGGGCTGTGCAGGCCAAGGATGTTCAGATGGCCCAGCGCGGGCAGCACGCTCGAGAACATCGCCGGGATGATCGCGAAGTACTTCGCCACGTCGTTCGTGATGGAGAACGTGGTGAGCGCGCCGCGGGTGATGAGCAATTGCTTGCCGATCGCCACGATCTCGATGAGCTTCGTCGGGTTGGAGTCCAGGTCCACCATGTTGCCTGCCTCCTTGGCGGCCGAGGTCCCGGTGTTCATGGCCACGCCGACGTCGGCCTGGGCGAGCGCCGGGGCGTCGTTGGTACCGTCCCCCGTCATCGCGACGAGCTTGCCGCCCTCCTGCTCCTTCCTGATCAGCGCCATCTTGTCCTCGGGTGTCGCCTCGGCGAGGAAGTCGTCCACGCCGGACTCGTCCGCGATGGCCTTGGCGGTGAGCGGGTTGTCGCCGGTGATCATGACAGTCCGGATGCCCATCGTGCGCATCTCGGCGAACCGCTCGGCGATGCCCGCCTTGACGATGTCCTTGAGGTAGATGACCCCGAGGGCCTGCGCGCTGCCGCTGGACCGCTCCGCCACCACGAGCGGGGTGCCGCCAACCGCAGAGATGCCGTCGACCAGGC
>JBOHCP010000496.1:0-4435 GCA_050698875.1 Streptosporangiaceae bacterium
TTTCCGTCCAGGCCGCGTCCCCGCCACCCGCGTCATGACCGGCCAGGAACTCACCACCGAGGCGGCTGCTGCCGCCGACGCGCCGCTCGTCATCTCCAGGCGCCCGACGGAGCGCGACGTGGCGGCGGCCCTGCCGGTGCCGGAGAAGGTCCGGCTGCTGTCCGGCGCCGACAGCTGGCGAACCCACGACTGCCCGTCGATCGGGCTGCGCGCGATGGTCACCTCTGACGGGCCGAACGGCGTGCGGGGCACCACCAAGGACGAGCGCCGCCCCTCGGCGTGCCTGCCGTGCCCCTCCGCGCTCGGCGCCACCTGGGACGGCGACCTCGTCTACCGGGTGGCCGCGGCGCTGGGCACCGAGGCCAGGAGCAAGGGCGTCGACGTGCTGCTGGCGCCGACCGTCAACATGATGCGCACGCCGCTCGGCGGTCGCGGATTCGAGTTCTTCGCCGAGGATCCGGTGCTGACCGCGAGCCTCGCCGCCGCTTACGTGCGCGGCGTGCAGTCAGCCGGGGTCGCCGCCACTGTCAAGCACTTCGTCGCCAACGACTCAGAGACCGAGCGATGGACGTACGACGTGCAGCTCCCCGAGAGCGCGCTGCGCGAGCTCTACCTGGTGCCATTCGAGGCCGCCGTCCGGGAGGCCGGCGCATGGCTGGTGATGGCCGCGTACAACAAGGTCAACGGCACGCTCATGACCGAGAACGTCCGGCTGCTGCGGGACGTGCTCAAGAACGAGTGGGGCTTCGACGGCGTCGTGACCTCCGACTGGCACGCGGCGCGCAGCACGCACGCGACCGCGCTGGCGACGCTGGACCTGTCGATGCCGGGTCCCGACAGCCCGTGGGGCGACCTGCTCGTGGAGGCGTTCGACGAGGGCCTGGTGACCGAGGACCTGCTCGACGACAAGGTCGCCCGGCTGCTCCGGCTCGCCCGCCGGGTGGGCGCGCTGACCGAGCCGGCCGCCCGGGTGATGGCCAGCCCGGCGATCGGCAGCACCGCCATCGCCAGCACCGCCGTTGCCGGTACTCCCGTCGCCAGCACTGCCATCGCCGGTACTCCCGTCGCCAGCACCTCCGTTGCCGGTCCGGGCACCCTGGATCCCGTGGCGAACGGCATGACTGCGAACGGAACGACGGCGAGCGGCCGGGGCGCTGCGCTCGTCGACGCCGGGCTGCTGCGGCACGCGGTGGCCGAGTCGTTCGTGCTTCTTCGCAACTCAGGCGGCGCGCTGCCGCTGGATCCCGGCGGCATCGCCAGCATCGCCGTCATCGGCCCGAACTCCGTCAACCCGGTCATCCAGGGCGGCGGCAGCGCCGGCGTGTCGCCGGTCTCCGTCGCGAGACCGACCGAGTCGCTGCTGGCCGCGCTGCCAGCCGATGTCGCGGTCACTAGCTCGGTAGGGTGCCAGACGTGGCATTCGGTGCCCGAGCCGCCGCCGGGCTCGCTGACTGACCCGCTGACCGGGGCACCCGGCCTGCACCTCGAGTTCACCGATGCGGACGGCGCCGTCACCGCCGCTGAGCACCGCGCGTCGGCGAGCCTGGCCTGGTGGGATGGTGTTCCGGACACGATCGGCTGGGGGAAGCCCGGCCGGATAGTCCTGACGACCACGTTCCTGCCCGAAGAGTCGGGCAACCACCTGCTCAGCGTGTCCGGCGTCGGGGGCCTGCTGCTCGAGGCGGACGGTGTCACGGTGATCGACGACGTGACTGCCGTCCCGGATGACCCGGTCGAGGCCATGACCCGGCCGGGCGAGCTACGTGCCGCGCTCTGGCTGGAGGCCGGCCGGCCGGCCCGGCTGCGGGTGGAGTTCGCTCCCGCGGCGGACGGGGCCGGCCCGCTCGCCGTCCGGCTGGGCATCGTCCCGGCGGCCGACGACGACGACCTGCTTGCAGCGGCCGAGAAGGCCGCGGCCGAGGCCGACGCCGCGATCGTGGTGGTGGGCTCCGCCGAACTGACCGAGAGCGAGGGCTTCGACCGGCCGACCCTCGCGCTGCCTGGCCGTCAGGACGAGTTGATCAGCAGGGTCGCGGCGGTGAACGACACCACGATCGTCGTGGTCAACTCGGGCATGCCGGTACTGATGCCGTGGGCCGAGGAGACGGCCGCCGTCGTGTACGCGTGGCTGCCCGGACAGGAGTTCGGCACCGCGCTGGCCGACGTGCTGCTCGGGCGCGCAGAGCCCGGCGGCAGGCTGCCCGTGACGCTGCCGGCCGCCGAGACCGACAGCCCGGTGCTGGACGCCACTCCCGTCGGGGCGGGCGTGCTTGCGTACTCCGAGGGCCTGCTGATCGGCTACCGCGGCTACGACGCCGTCGGCCGTGTGCCTCGCTACCCGTTCGGTCACGGCCTCGGGTACACCACCTGGGAGTACGAGTCGGTCGACTGCCCAACGTGGCTCAGTGAGGGAGGCGACCTCGAACTTTCCGTGCGGGTCCGCAACAGCGGCAGCAGGCCGGGCAAGGAGGTCGTCCAGGTGTACCTGGCCGAGCCTGGCGATCCGCCGAGCCGGGGGCGCCCGGTCCGCACCCTCGCGGCGTTCGCGGTGGTCCGCGCCGCACCGGGCGAGGTGGCTCGGGCCACGCTGAAAGTACCGGCTCGGTCGTTCGCTCGCTATGACGAGTTCCTGGCCAGCTGGATCACGCCGGGCGGCGAGTTCACCGTGCAGGTCGGCAGGTCGTCGCGCGACCTGCGGCTGACCGCGCACGTGCGACTGAGCGCCTGACAGCGCCAGGCCCGGCCGGGCGGAGCGAGCCCCGGTCCGGCCTGGACCATCACCGCGGCCAGTCGGACGGCGGCGCGCCGCGGCTCGGGCTGGCTGTCCCGCCTGCCCGGCTTCAGATACTCCGGCCGAACCGGACCGCGCCGCGGCCGCAGCGGGCCGGCCCGAGCGCTCCGCCCGGACCACCTGGTAGCTGCTGAGCCCGAGGCCGGCCACCACGGCTGCCCCGCCGGCGATCTGGGCCGGGCCGAGCGGGTTGCCGAACAGCAGGATCCCGATGGTCGCGCCGAGCAGCGGCTCCAGGTTGAGGAACGCACCAGCGACGGCCGCCGGGACCTGGCTCTGCGCGAATGCGAACAGCGTCGTCGGCAGCACGGTGCCCGCCAGCACCAGTCCCGCGGTGGCCAGCATCGCCGCCTGGCTGCCCGCCGCGACCTGCGCGGGTCCGCCCGCGAGCGCCGCGGGGAGCACCGCGACGGCTGCGGCCATGAGCTGCACCGCGGTCACCGCGACCGGGTCCCGGCCGCGCAGCAGCCGGGCCTGCGACACGGTAAACCCGGCCGCGGCCAGCTGGGCCGCCAGCACGAGACCGTCCCCGGCGAGGCTCGAGCCACCGCCCCCGCCCGCGGCGATGATGCTGACGCCGGCCAGCGAGAGGCCGAACCCGAGCCAGACGACCGGTCGCGCCACGCCGTGCCCGAGCACGGCGGCCAGCACGGCCACGAGCACGGGGGTGGCCCCGATCAGCAGCGCGGCGTGCGTCACGCTGGTCCGCTCGATGCCGAGGTTCTGCAGCAACACCGATCCGCCGTACCCGGCCGCTCCGGTGATGAGGATCGCCGGGCTGACCGCGCCGCGCAGCCGCGACCGGCTGACGACCGTGAGCAGCGCGGCGGCGACGGCAAACCTGGCGAACGCCAGCCATCCCGGCGCCAGCCACGCCAGCGCCAGCTTGGACAGCGGCACCGTGGTACCCCACAGGACCCCGGCGGCTACCAGGGCCGGGAAGACGAGACGGCCGCGGTGACCGCGAGTCGCGCGAGGATCGTGAACGTGGCCAGCGACGCGCATTACCAGGCCAAGGGCATCGACTTTGTCATGCCGCCAGTGTCGCCGAGGATGAGCGTCTGTTTGGAGTATGTGGTCTTTTACCAACTATTATTTAGTGATATGGCCGTTGAACTTGATGACATTGACCTTACGCTGCTGACGGAGCTGCAGGCTGACGCCGATCGGACCAACGTCGAGCTGGCCCGCATGGTCGGCCTATCCCCCGCCGCGACGCTGCACCGGGTCCGGCGGCTCAAGGAAACGGGCGTAATCCGCGTGATCAGCGCCCGCCTCGATCCGGCCGCGGCGGGCTTTCCGCTGCAGCTCTACGTGGCGGCCACGCTGGGCCGCCATGACCCGCGGTCCACGCGCATGTTCGAGGATCAGGTCCGGGCCCTGCCGCAGATCATCGCGGCGGACAACGTCACCGGCGAGATGGACTACATGCTCACGGTGGTGGCCAGGGACGTGACCGAGCTGCAGCGGGTGCTCGCCGCGCTCGCCACTCGCGGCGGTCAGCGGCTGGTGAGCTACCTCCGGCTGGAGGAACTCAAGCCGCCGTCCCGGCTGCCGCTGCAGCCAGCGCCGCAGACCCCGGCGGAACCGGCCGCGCGTGCCCGGCGGCACCGCCGCCCGGCCTAGCGTCGGCCGGCCTAGCGC
>JBOHCP010000497.1:0-4433 GCA_050698875.1 Streptosporangiaceae bacterium
GGCGCCGAGCGCGGGAAGCACCCGACATTTGCTACGCTGACTGGCGGTCCAGGGGCTGTAGCGCAGTTCGGTAGCGCACCTCGTTCGCATCGAGGGGGTCAGGGGTTCAAATCCCCTCAGCTCCACCAGAAAAGGCCAGGTCAGCCGTCCGTCTAGTTTTTATCCACAGCGGGCCATTTGCTCGGGGAGCCAAACGGGGAGCCACAGCGTTACGCTTGATGTATGAGCGCTCGACGCGGACATGGCGAGGACTCCATCTACTTCGACGAGACTAAGCAGCGCTATATCGGTGCCGTCTCCCTCGGCTGGAGCGCGGACAGCACGCGGAGGATGCGCCGGAAGGTCTCCGGCCGGACCAAGACCGAGGTGCGCGACAAGCTGCGCGATCTGCGCAGGGAACTCGACAACGGCCTCCACACAGCTCCGCACTACACCGTGCGGCAAGCCGTTGACGACTGGCTCGCGTACGGGCTCGCCGACCGCTCTGCTAAGACGATCAGCACGCGCCGCGAGGTCGTAACGCCGCTGGCCGAGCTCATCGGCGCGGTCAAGCTCAGGGAACTGACGGCCGCCGACGTCGGGCATGCGCTCGAGGAGTTGGCAACGACGCGCGCGACTCGGACCGTGCAGGACGCCCACAACTCCCTCGTGCGGGCCATCCGCTTCGCGGAGGCTCGCGACCTGGTCGGCCGCAACGTCGGCGGGCTTATCCGGCCCCCGAAGGGCCGGGAAGGCCGACCTTCGAAGTCGCTGACGCTGACCCAAGCGCAAGCCGTGATCAAGGCCGCCGAGAGCTCGCGCCTGCATGCCTACATTGTTCTCTGCCTCATGACCGGCTGCCGAACGGAGGAGGCGCGCGCACTGCGCTGGGATCATGTGGACCTCGACGGCTCGCCTGACGCGGTGCCGCCGGTTCCGCCGCACGTCGCCGTGTGGCGCTCGGTCCGCGCTCACGGGGATGTCAAGACCGAGAAGTCACGGCGGACACTGCAACTTCCTCAGTCCGTCGTCATAGCCCTGAAGTCTCACAAGTCGCGGCGGGCGGAGGAGCGGCTCCAGGCCGGACCGTCGTGGCAGGATCACGGGCTGGTGTTCGCCTCGACCGTCGGCACGCCGCTCGATGCGCACAACGTGCGGCGCACCTTCCGCCAGGTGATCAAAGCCGCCGGCATCGAGGGAAGCTGGAGTCCCCGGGAACTTCGCCACACATTCGTGTCGATCATGTCCGAGGGAGGCGTTCCGCTAGAGGAAATTGCACGCTTGGCCGGCCACTCCAACACCCGGACGACGGAGACGATCTACCGGCGCGAGTTGCGGCCAGTCATTTCCACGGGGGCCGTGGTCATGGACCGGATCTTCAGCGAAGCACCGGAGTAGCAGTCGCAGATCAGGGTTACTTCGTGTGCGGAGCTCAACCGGATCTGCCGAATTGAGCACGTTGAGCGAGTGCATGCCTATGCGCAGGCCAGCATGCTCATTGGAAGCCGATCATCCGTCGGCAGATACCTGGCCGAAACTTTCACCACGTCTCGTACACAGCCAGATCGCCAAGTACGGATTCCTACGGACTAAGTAGTCTTTGTAATGCCGGACCTACTGTTAGGCTGTTATGTGCGACTCGTCCTGATTCAGGTTGCGGAATGATGAGCCAGTTTGCCTGCCAGGTTACGGTCTCTCGTAACACCGAGACTTTGCTGCGGGACCAGGAGAACATTGCACCGGACGCTGGCGCATGCATCAGCTTTGTCCTGCGATGATGCATCGAGCAGTTGCGAGGCAGCGGCGGGCTTTCAGTAGGAGGGTTTACGCGGTATGCCTAACTTTGCCCCTGTCCTATTTCAGCTTCTGTCCGAGTCAAGTGGCTGGCCTGCGCTCCAAGGTGTTTACCTTCCCGGCTTCGCTGGTTATCAGGATCTCGTCGAACGGCTTGGCGCTGAGTTCGCTGCGGTCGCAGAGGCGCAGCGCGGATTCCTGGTTCCGGTGAGCATGGGTGACTGGCTTGAACGAGGTTGCCTCGGTACGCCCGTCCTGACACCGAACGAGGTCGATGACTATGTAGAAGGCGCCCGCCGGGAAAGGCGGCCGGGTGATTGGCAGCCTGCGGGCACCAGCTGCTGGCGGCTCGTGCCTACTAGCCACGGGCTTTCGGCACTGTTTCCAGATGCGGGTTCCTACGAACCCACGTTCGACGTCGCCGTCAGCTTCAGGACTTCGCCGGGCCTATTTCAGCTCGGCCGTCTGTCGTTGCCTTGGCCGAGGATGGTGCATGAGGCAGTCGGTTTGGCCACCGGTGGTGACGAGCAAGCCAGCGTCGACCGCGATGCCTGTAAGCGCGTAGCACTGGATCGACGGGAGCCGGGAAGGACATATGTAGGCCGATGCGAGCCGACGGACTGCGACGGGCCCTGCAGTGAGCTGCTGTACATCGTCTATGACACCGGCGAGACAATACTCGACGGGTGTCAGTGCGGGCAGCGATGACGAAGATCAGCGCCACCGTGGTTTCTCAACACGGTCATTTCGATTGGGCGCCAGTCTGGGCCGCGCTCGGTGGCCTGGGCGGAGCGGCTACTGTCATCGTCTTGCTTATCACCTATCTGCCGGATCTGTTTATCGCCGTCAAAATCACGAGCGCAAGGTATCAGGTTGGCGATGACGGCACGATGGCCATCACGATCGTCGTGAGGAACCGCCGGCGAAACGACCAGGCGCTCACCCGTCTGATCGCCGGCCAGCCGCCAGCCAGGTGGCGCCGCCTCTGGCCACGACAATGGTGGAAAGACCTCAAAACCCCAAAGCGCTTCGACCTCGACGTAGGCACCCAAAAGGACGGACCGATTCCGTCGGGCACCCAGAGAACGTTCGACTCCGTGCCACTGCGCCGAATGAACGGGGCGACCGCGGCCACGAGCCTGCCATCCGATATGCGCATACTCGCCTACTGCGGCAGCGCCCGACCATACGTAAAGAAACCCAAAAAGCAATAATGGTTGCACGGCTTCTTTGATGCGTAGTCCTGCACGAGTCGGCCAACACCGCAAGACAGGGTGCTTGATCTACCGGCAGGGCACGGCTACGGCACTAGCCATTGGAGTCGCGCTTCGATCGTGCCTCTGTCGCGGATCAGACCAGTTCTAGCCGTCGCTCCAGAGCCTCGGCCAGGCGGTGCAGGGTGGCCTCGGTCGGGTTACCGGTGCCCCGCTCGATACGGCTTATATCGGCCTGACGAACACCTGAGCGCTCGGAAAGCTCGCGCTGCGACCAGCCCAGAGCGTTACGGGCATCCTGGAACTGCAGGCCCAGCGCCACCGCCGCCTCGAAGCGACGGCGCAGCTCGCTGACAGCAGGCGTCTCAGCCCGCTGCTGGTCCGCCAGCCAGTCGAGTGCATTGGTGCCCATCGATGCCTTCCTTTATCTCAACCTCGCCGCACTACGACGATACGCTTTAGCGTATCAGATATCAAGGCATGGCCGGACCAGCTCAGTGCTGGGGCCGCTCACGCTTGCGGGCTTCGTGATATGCCGTGATCATCTTGCGTGCCCGCTGGATCTCCCGGTTCTGGCGCCTCTCGCCTGGGTCATCGGCCTTGTCGTAGCCGCTCATCAGCAAGATGATCTTGGGGCCCGCGGTGCAGAAGAACACGCGCAGCAGGATCTTCTCCGGCGGCCCGACCTCGGCAACGTCGAGGCCGGACACCTTATGCGCGACCTCGGAAGCAGTCCACCGGATACGCAGTTCATAAATCCCCTGGCCCAGCGCCTTGCCGTACTCGCTTCCAACGATGTCCAGGCCGCGAGGTATCAGGACGAGCCGAAGCACGGCTTGGAACGCAGCCCTCTTCTGTGACGACAGATTCTCGGCCCACTCGCGGCACGGTTCCCGGCCAGAATCGTCCTGGTAGAACTCGACTGTCCAGTTTCCGCTTCCGTCGGCCATAGCATGCCAAACTACCGCGGCCAGATTGCACCACCGGCAACCACGAGGAGTGCGAGACTCAAGCGTCGGCACATTCTGGATTGCACGGCCGGCTGGCGCTGTACCGGGACTCACGCCGGGGAGCCAAACCGGGAGCCAAGAGTCACAGTTATCAGGCGATTTCCGGCGGCATCCGGCGATCACCCAAGGATGAACCGCCAGCTCAGACAACATCGGGCGCCTTCCAGCACCCATACAGATCTCGTTCGCATCGAGGGGGTCAGAGGTTCAAATCCCCTCAGCTCCACCCTGAGGTATTCACACTTCACCAGGCTCCATGTGGCGCGCCTCCTTCTTTCCGGACTGCGGATCCTTTAGGATCCTCACTCGGAAGGGATCAGTTAATTGCCAGCGAAATACAGGATTTATTCACCGGAGTTCCGTGAGGAAGCCGCCAGGATGGTCGCGGAGACTTCACGTGCGATCGCTGACGTAGCCCGGGAGCTCGGCGGGAGCT
>JBOHCP010000498.1:0-4421 GCA_050698875.1 Streptosporangiaceae bacterium
GCGTTAGCGCGGGCGCTGATCGAGCGCCAGCCACTGCCGTCCTGGCTGGCGGATGCCGTCGCCGCGGCCCACGAGCGGCTGCAGCGGCGCAGCGGCCGCGGACCCGGCCTGCGGACGGCGGTGCGGTCCAGCGGGGTGCACGAGGACAGCCGCGACGCGAGCTTCGCCGGCCAGTACGCGACATACCTCGGCGTTTCCGGTACCGCGGAGGTGCTGCGTCACATCTGCAAGTGCTGGGCCAGCGGGTACAGCGCGCATGCGCTGGAGTACCGCCGCCGCGCTGGCGGCGACCCGCGGGAGGCTCATGACCTGGCTGTCGGCGTCATGGAGCTGGTGGAGGCGCGGTCGGCGGGTGTCGTCTTCACCCTCGATCCGGTGACTGGTGACCGCGACCGGATGGTGGTCGAGGCCAACTGGGGGTTCGGCGAGAGCGTCGTGTCCGGGCAGGTGACGCCTGACCAGTGGGTCGTCCGCAGAGCCACCGGGGAGATCCTCCGCCGGACCGTCGGCGCGAAGCAGGAGTGGTCGGTCTTCGACCCGGCCGCAGGCGCCGTGGTGTCCGCGCCGACGCCCGCCGAGATGTCCGGCCAGGCCTGCCTGCAGGACCACGAGGTGCAGTATCTGTGCCGGAAGGCGGCGGAGATCGAGGACGCCGAGGGGGTCCCGCAGGATATTGAGTGGGCAGTCGCCCGCGGCCTGCCGTTCCCCGACAGCGTGTACGTGCTGCAGCACCGGCCGGAGACGACCTGGTCCGCGCTGCCGCCAGGGCCGACGGCAGCTCAGCCGGGTCCCGCATTCGATCCGGTGCAGTACGCGCTGCGCAACGTCTTCAAGGTCCCCTGCACGTGACGGCTGCCAGCACTCTGCGGGTCGCGATCGCGGCGGCGCGGGCCGGCGGCGCTGTCCTGACCGCGATGATGCACGACGATCTCGAGATCTCCTATAAGGAGGCCAGGGCGAACCTGGTCACGATCGCGGACCTGCAGTCCCAGCAGGTCATCTTCGGCGTCATCACCGATGCGTTCCCCGGCCACGCGATTGTGGGCGAGGAGGGCACCAGCGGCGACCTGGAAGGCGAGCACGTCTGGTACGTCGATCCCCTCGACGGCACGACCAACTACGCCCACGGGCTGCCGTACTTCTGCGTGTCCGTCGCCCTGCGCAGCGCCGGGCAGACGGCGGCGGGCGTCGTCTACGACCCGATCCGCGACGAGATGTTCGCCGCCGGGCGCGATGCCGGCGCGACCTGCAACGGCGAGCCGCTGCGCGTCTCGCAGATCACCCGGCTGGACCGCGCGCTGGTCGTCGCCCAGGCGCAGTCCGCCGATCCTGCCGAGATCAGCGCCTACGCCCGCCTCGTCGAGCGGCTGATGACAGTGACCGGCGGGGTGCGCTCGCTCGGGTCGCCGGCGCTTTCGCTGTGCGCCATCGCCGGCGGGCGGCTTGAGGCCTACTGCGAGTACGCCATGGATCCGTGGGACATCGCCGCAGGTCAGCTCGTCCTCGAAGAGGCCGGCGGGACGCTCACCACGTTCGACGGCGAGCCGCACCGGACTGCCGCGCGGGCAGACGTCGTGGCAACCAACGGCCGGATCCACGCCGAGCTCCTCACCGCACTGAAAGGCGACGACAGTCCATGAGCACCTACGAGTACCCGGCCACGCTGCCGGTCACCACCACGGGCGGCTGGGCGCGGCCGGGCTGGTGGGACATCCTCGCCGACGCGCAGGGGCAGGGACGCTTCGGACCGGTGGACCGGCAGGAGCTCTTCGATGACTACTGCCGCCTGGCGATCGGCGATCAGGAGGCGGCCGGCCTGGACATCCTGACCGACGGCGAGCACCGGCGGCTGGGCTGGATCGAGGGGATCACCGGCTCGCTGCCCGGCGTCGCGATGCGCGCCGCACCGCGCAAGCTCGGCGCCGTCGGCTGGGACATGCTGCCGGTGTACGAGGTCCAGCGGCCGCTGGACGACATCGAGTCGATCTGGGACTACGCCAGCGAGTACCGCTTCCTGCGCGCGCACACCGATCGCCGGCCGAAGGTAGGACTGCCCGGCCCGTACGGCATGACGACCGAGCTTGACTTCAGCCCCGTCTACCGCAACCGGCGTGACTGCGCCAAGGCCCTCGTGCCCGCTGTCCGCCGGAACATCCAGGACCTGGTGGCCGCTGGCTGCGACTACATCCAGATCGAGGAGCCGCTGACGCCGTCGCATGCCGCCGAGGACCGGACCGCGCAGAACATGGTCGACCTCATCAACAAGGTCGTGGACGGCGTCACCGGCTGCACTTTCGTCGTCCACATCTGCTTCGGCTCGTTCCGCCGGCTGCCGTACGCCAAGCGCAGCTACCGCTGGCTGTTCCCCGCGCTGCTCGACGCCCACGTGCACGGATTCAGCCTGGAGTTCGGCGCCCGCGAGATGGCGGAGATCGACCTGGTGGGCAACTGGGACCGCGACCGCATCCTGTCCGCCGGGCTCATCGACATCAAGACCCACTACTCGGAGACCCCGGAAGATATCATCGAGCGCGTCCGGGTCTGCCTGGCTTACCGCGACCCTGACCGCCTGGAGATCTCGACCGACTGCGGCCTGCGCCGGGTGCCGCGTTACCTGGCGATCAGCAAGATGTCGGCAGCGGCCGAGGCAGCACGCCGCCTGCGGGCCAGCGGCTGAGCGGCAGTTCCCGCCGCTCAAGGAAGGTCCGTGTCAAGGAAACAAGGAGGTTCGGATGAGTACCGTAAGTTCCGCCCGACACAGTTCTGGTCTCGTCAGCCGCATCCCGACCGACGAAACCCTGCCGCGCTGGCGGGCCTGGGTCGCCGCGCACCCGATCGGCAGCTCGTTACTCGCCGGCGCCGTGGCCACCCAGTTCGCCACGGTGTTCGGCATCTGGTTCAAGGGCTTCGGGCTGCCAACGCTCAACTGGCCGACCGTGAACGGTGCACTGATCATCCCGACGGCGTCTCCCGGCGCGCAGTACTTTGCCGGCTGGATCTCCCACTTCGCTGACGGCATCTTTTTCGCGCTGCTGTTCGCGCTGCTGTTCCACCCCCTGGTGCCACTGCGTAACACCATTCTGGGAAACATCGCCAAGGCGATCCTCTACGGCTCTGTGCTCGCGATCATCAGCGCCGCCTGGTTCGTGCCGTACGTGGCCTACCCGCACTCCGGCGCCGGCGTCTTCAGCTCCGGCTTCGGATGGAAACTAGTCTTCGGCATCTTCCTCTGGCACTGGATCTACGGCTACTTCCTCGGCTCGGTCTACTGCCCGCAGCCCAAGCAGCCGGTAGTGCCCGAGCCACGTTCGGCGCGCAGCGCAGAATCTGCGCCAGCCCTGTAGCGCTCAGCTGAGCTCCTCCTGGGCCGGGCGGCCTGCCGCCCGGCCCAGGTTCACTTCCCGGCGGGAGCGGCGCCGTCGAGGTGGCGGTCAGACGCCGCGGGGCGCGAGGACGATGTCGAACCGGGCCCTCGACCAGCTGCTCCCCCCGAGGTCGCGGCCTTCGGGCGCGCTCGACATGACCGCCCCTCACCGCTACTACGAGCCGGTCCGCCAGCACGCGCCGCGACGGTACTCAGCGCCTCGCAGTTTCTGCTGCTCAGCGCGGCGGCGACCGCCTCATCGCCGGGCAGCACGGCGATTCGTGCCAGCCAGCCGGCCAGCTCTCCGCGGCGGCGCTCGGCCCAGTTGCGGATGTCAGCCCACTTGGCCAGCTCGCCGAAGGTGACGAAGGTGATCAGCACGTCCCGGCCCGATCAGCCGGATCGCCAGCGGCCCGGCCAGCGTGCCCCCGGCCCGAACACCGGCTACCGGACGATCGAGAAGACAACCTTCGAGGTGACCTGCGACGCCGACTACGACCAGGTCGCCCGCGACGCGGTCAGCGACGGCTGCTGGCCGCTGATCACCAGCGACCCCGGCATGCCCGCCGCCGAGGTGCTAGCCGCCTGCCACTACCAGCCCAACCTCGAACGCCACCGCACCTGCTCAAAGGCGTGCAGGACGCCGCGCCGGTCTGGATCAAGACCATCCCGCGGATCGAGGCCCTCTTCTTGTGGCACCTCATCACGCTGCTGATCTGCGCGCTGCTGATCTGCGCGCTGATCGAACGGCAGATCCGCCAGGCCATGCACGCCGCCGAGACCACCAGGATCCCGGTCTACCCCGAACTGCGCGGCTGCGCCGCGCCATCCGCCGAGAGGGTCTCCGAGATATTCGCCCACGTCACCCGGCACGAACTCCGCGACGGAACCGGGACGCTAAATCCAGGTCTTCGAACCCGAGCTCACCGACCTTCAGCTGCAGATCCTGGAACTACTCGACATCCCCGCAACCGCCTGCACCAAGACAACTCTGATCTGCCCCGGACTTTCCGGACAGCGTATTTGTGGCTAATTCACGCTGTGAGCTGTTGTTCCA
>JBOHCP010000499.1:0-4405 GCA_050698875.1 Streptosporangiaceae bacterium
GGTGGTTCGGTGAGCAGGGCACCCCCATCGCGAGCCTGATCGCGGGCCACGGCGACGGCAGCGGCGGCGCTTCAGGCATCATCGGCGTCGCTCCGGCGGCGCACATCCTCTCGGTAGCAGTGACGCTGCCCTTCGATGACGCTCAGATCTACGACGCGTCGGTCGCGGGGGAAATTCCGGCCGCAATCGCCGCGGGGATCAGGTATGCGGTCAGTCACGGCGCGAGCGTGATCGACCTGCCGATCGACCCCGGCCAGCCCGGCAGCAACGGCTTGACTGGTGCGCCAGCAGCCGCAGGCGGCAGCGCCGCCGAGCAGTCGGCGGTCAGTTACGCGCTAGCGCATAACGTCGTCCTGGTCGCCCCGGCCGGTGATGACGCGCTGGCGACCGACGCGCCGAACTACCCGGCGGCCTACCCTGGCGTCATCGCGGTGGGTGCCTTCGACTCCGCATTCGACAAGGCCGCGTGGACGAGCCGGCAGAGCTACGTCACGCTGACCGCGGCGGGTGCCGGCGTGATCGCCGCGTCGAGCAGCGGCGGCTACGCGACGATGAACAGCACGAACGCGGCGAGCGCCGTGGTGGCCGGCATCGCTGCGCTCATCAGGTCCCGGTATCCGAACCTGTCGGTGGCGAACCTGCGCACGGCACTGACCACGACGACGATGTACCACCGAGCTAACGGGCTATCCGACGGATCCGGTTACGGTGCGGTCAATGCGGCCGCGGCACTAGGGGCGGCCGCCACGCTGGCCACAACGGCTAGAGAACGCGCTGGGGCCGACGCGAAGCCGGTGGCAACCCTCGGCCCCGCGGCGGCCGGCGTCGGGGCGGCAAAGCTGAGCCCCCAGATCGTCCGGGCTGGCGAGCTATCCGCCGGCGTGCTTGTGCTGCTCCTGCTGGCTGCGGCCGGGTATGCCGCCACTCGCCGTCGGCGGCGGCGCAGGCCCGGCGCCTTGCCGGTGCTCGCAGCACAGTGGACGGCCGGGCAGGCGCAGTCGCGTTATCCGCATGCCGTGGTCACGCCCAGCGACGCTGACCGGATGCTGGACTACTCTGCCGCGCCTACCGCCGCGCAGGGAGAGACGGGGGGTCAGCTGGCGATACCCGCCAGGCCGGCGGCAGCTGCGCTGCCCGGCTCAGGCAATGCCGAGGACAAAGTGCTCGGCCCGGCGGCAGCGACCGGCGACGTCAGCAGGTGGGTCCCGTACGGCCCTGCCGCCGGGCCGGTAGCCAAGCGCGCACCGGTTTCTGGTACTCCGCCGTGGGAGCCGGCGGTACCCCCAGACGGCGCGCTGCCCTGGTCGGACACGCCGGTTAAGCAGACGGTCGCCGGACACGTCGTCGCGTCTGGCCCGGCGGCTGTCGAGCCGGCCCAGGCCGATCCAGGCCCTCGCGCCGCGCGACGGCCGGATTGGCGCCGAGCAACCGCGCCGGCGATCGAGTCAGCCAGCAACGTCCAGCCTGAGCGGGATGACCGAGCCCTAGGGATGACCCAGCCGGTCTCCCCGCCTGCGGCGAGCCCGGGCCGCCACGCCACGACTAGCCGGCCCGACTGGACGATGCCGACCGCCTGGAGCGGCTCGGCGGGCGCCGGTTCACCCGCTAGGCCGGAGCCGGACACCGGCACGTCCCCGGCCCATGCTGCGGCGTCCGGCCAGCACCGGTCCGGCCTGCCCATCCGGCAGCCGCACTCAGTCAATCAAGCACCCCTGTCACCGAGCGGCTCGCTGTGGGAGCCCGCCGCGGGCGGCGGTTCGCTGTGGGAGCGGGCCGAGGGGACCCCGGACGCCGGATCTCCGGACCCACCGCCAGATGGCAATAGCCGACCTATGTTCGTGTGGGGGCCGCCTGGAATGGCTGCGGACAATCAGAACAGGCAGCCGTCCGACTGACCGCAGCATGCCGGGATCCAGGATGCCGGGATCAGTCTTCGGGCTTGGTCGGCGCCTTACCTCTGGCAGTCGCCGTCGTCAGTTCCAGCTTGCGCACGGAGGCGTACACCGGCACGAGCTCCTGGCCGGACAACTTCTGGATGGCGCTGACGACCTCATCGGTGACCGCGCGCCGTTGCCTGGCCCCGGCTGGCCTGCCCCTGAAGTCGGCAAAGTCCAGCGGCTCCCCGATGCGTATCTCGATCCGTCCTGGCCTGGGCATCCGCCGTCCGGGCGGCAGCACCTTGTCCGTACCCACCATCGCGACCGGAATGACCGGCGCGCCCGAGTGCAGGGCCAGGTAGCCCACGCCGGTGCGACCCCGGTACAGCCGCCCGTCGGGTGACCTCGTTCCCTCTGGGTAAATGCCAAAGAGCTCACCGGAACTCAGGTGGGTCAGCGCCGCCTCGAGCATCGCCTGCGCGGCACGCCCCCCGGTACGGTCGGTGGCGAGCTGGTTGGTCGAGCGAAGGTAGGCGCCAACCAGCCGGTCGCGCAGCCGCGTCCCGGTAAAGTACTCCGACTTCGCCGCGAAGCTCACGGGCCTCGCGATCAGCAGCGGCAGATAGATCGAGTCGATCACCGAGAGGTGGTTAGACGCGATGATCGCCGGCCCGGCAGCCGGCACGTGCTCGGCGCCGGTGACCGTTGCCCGCGCCAGCAGCCGCAGGAAGGGCCCCGCGACCAGCCGGGACATCCGATACTGCACGCAGCCTCCCGCCTCAGCCAGCGCCTGGAGCACCCGGTCGTCCGGCGCGGCACGTCACAGATTAGTCCGGAACGTCCGGTGCGGCGGCCACGGCCGCTCATAGCCGCCCGGCCGCCGTACGACGGGAATTCAGGTGCTTCTGACGCTATCTTCGGCGACAATGCCGAGCCATGGATTCCGACCTATGGCCCCTGGCCGCACTGCGGCTGCAGACGCCGCTGATTGAACTCCGGCCCCCGTCCGATCGCGATCTGGCCGACCTGGCGCGGGTAGCCGCGGCGGGCATCCATGATCCGCAGGTGCAGCCGTTCACGGTGGCCTGGACCGACGTCTCGCCCGCCGAGCGGGCCCGCAGCGTGCTGCAGCATCACTGGCGCCAGCTGGCGGCATGGACGCCCGAGCACTGGCAGCTTCAGCTGGTCGTCGTGCACGACGGAGCCGTGGTCGGCACGCAGGGCATCTCCGGGCACAACTTCGCCGTGCTGCGGGAGGTCGCTACCGGTTCCTGGCTCGGACAGGCTTACCAGCACCAGGGGATCGGCACGGAGATGCGGGCAGCGGTTCTGCAGCTCGCGTTCGCCGGGCTAGGGGCGGAATACGCTATCTCCGGCGCGTTCACCGACAACGCCGCCTCGCTGACGGTGTCCCGCAATCTCGGCTACCTCCAGGACGGGATCGATCAGTACGTCAGCCGGGGCCGTGCCGCGACCCTGCGGCGGCTCCGGCTGGACCGGCAAGCATGGCAGGCAACGCAGCGGACGCCGGTCAGCATCGGGGGTCTTGAGGCATGCCTGCCCATGTTCGGGCTGACGCCCGACGGTGCCCCGAGTGCCTGACGCCAGCTGGCTTGTGACGGGCGTGCGGGCGCCCGGCAAGTCGACGGCGGCAGATCTGCTAGCCCGCCGCTTCGTCCGCGCCGCGTACGTGCGGGCGGGCAGTTTTACCGGAGTGTGGACCGCGCCGAGCTGGGCAGAGGAGTCAGCGCAGTCTCGGCGGCCAGTCAAGCAGCTGGCGTGCTCCGGCACTGTCCCGAGTGCGGCGCTGCCGACGTCACGCCACGCGCGTGGCGGAACCGGTGACCAGACCGATCAGGAATCGAGAAGCCCCGGTCACCGAGCCTCACCTAGCATGATCGCCTGACGAGAAACTGCGGGGTCAACGTGACCCACGACTTCAGGAGCAACCATGACCGGCTCTTCCACTCAGGGAATCAAGACCGTGCTGCATCCGGTATCCGGCCTGGAGCAGGCCAAGGCGGTGTATACCGCCCTGCTCGGCATGCCGCCGCAGCACGACGCGCCCTACTACGTCGGCTACGAGGCTGAGGGCCAGCACATCGGGCTGGTACCTGGCGGTGCATCGCAGGGCATGACCTCGCCGGTGACCTACTGGCACGTGCCGGACATCGAGGCGAAGCTGGCCGAGGTGACCGCTGCCGGTGCCACCCTGAAGGATCCCGTGCGCGACGTCGGTGGCGGCCGCCTGGTGGCCACCGTCACCGACCCCGACGGCAACGTTCTCGGGCTGCTTCAGGATCGATGAGCGCCGACAGTCACGAACTGATCCGCGTACACGGCGCGCGCGAGAACAATCTCAAGGATGTCAGCGTCGAGATCCCGAAGCGCCGCCTGACGGTATTCACCGGAGTCTCCGGCTCCGGCAAGAGCTCGCTGGTCTTCGACACGATCGCCGCTGAGTCGCAGCGGCTCATCAACGAGACCTACAGCGCCTTCGTGCAGGGCTTCATGCCGACCCTGGCTCG
>JBOHCP010000500.1:0-4403 GCA_050698875.1 Streptosporangiaceae bacterium
GTCACCGAGTCCGCGGTGGCCGCCAGCGCGACCGGCGCGACCGGGAAGGCGCTGGCCAAGCCGCCGGTGCGCAAGGTGGCCAGGGACCTCGGCATCGACCTGGCCGTGCTGACCGGAACCGGGCGAGGCGGGTCCATCACCCGGGCCGACGTCCAGCGGGCCGCGGCAGTCAGCACCGTCGGCCCCGTTCCCTCCCTAGGTCGTGCCGTCTCCGGGACGGCGCCGGCCGGGATCCGGGAGGAGCGGATACCGATCCGGGGCGTGCGCAAGCACACCGCAGCAGCGATGGTGACGAGCGCGTTCACGGCGCCGCATGTCACCGAGTTCCTGCAGATCGACATCACCGAGACCATGACAGCCGTCGGGCGGCTGCGCGCGCTGCCGGAGTTCGAGGGCGTGCGGGTCTCGCCGCTGCTGCTGGTCGCGCGGGCGCTGATCATCGCCGTCGGGCGGCACCCGCTGATCAACGCGAGCTGGGACGAGACCGGGCAGGAGATCGTGGTCAAGCACTACGTCAACCTGGGCATCGCCGCCGCTACCGAGCGCGGGCTTATCGTGCCGAACGTCAAGGGCGCGGAGGCGCTGAGCCTGCCCGCGCTGGCCGGGGCGCTGGCGCAGCTAGCCGGCACGGCGCGGGCCGGAAAGGCCACGCCCGCGGACCTGTCGGGCGGCACCATCACGATCACCAACGTGGGCGTGTTCGGGGTGGACACCGGCACTCCGATCCTCACGCCTGGCGAGGCCGGAATCCTGGCGCTCGGCCAGGTCAGGGACTCGCCGTGGGTCGTCGACGGACAACTGGCCGTGCGCCAGGTGTGCACGCTGGCGCTGTCGTTCGACCACCGGATCGTGGACGGCCAGCTGGGCTCGGCGGTGCTGCGCGACATCGGCGCGATGCTGACCGATCCGCTTCGAATGCTCGCCTGGTCCTAGCCCTGACGGCTGGCAGCGGCGGCTCACCGCCACCGCGGGAAGGGAGTCCGATGATCCGGCATGTGGTCGTTTTCACCTGGGACGACGAGATGACCGACGAGCTTGAGCAGCAGTTCGCCGCCGAGCTGACCGCAATCGCCCCGAAACTGCCCGGCGTGCGTGCCTATCACGCCGGACCGGATGCCGGCCTCGTGGCGGGCAACTTCGATTTCGCCGTGGTCGCCGACTTCGACGACGTCGCCAGCTACCTCGCCTACCGCGACCACCCGGAGCACCAGGACATCATCGGCCGGTTCAGCAGGCTGCACACTACCAGCCGCGCCGCCGTTCAGCTCGAGCTCTAGCCTGCGCGGGACAGGGCCGTCACCGGCGCTGCCGTCGAAGACGCGGCGGCCGGTATGGCGCGCGGGCCGACGCTGCTGCCAGCATGGCGGAGTGGCGACGATCGTGGCCTTCCACGCTCACCCCGACGACGAGGTACTGGCGACCGGTGGCACCCTGGCCCGGCTGGCGGCCGAAGGGCACCGCGTCGTCATCGTGGTCGCAAGCGACGGCTGGATGGGCGCGCGCAGTGAGCCCGGCGCGAGTACCAGGCTGGATGAATTGCGCGCGAGCGCGGCAGTGCTCGGCGCAGCTCGGGTCGAGCACCTCGGCTACGCCGACAGCGGGCTCGGGCCTGTGCTGTTCCCTGATCCGCCTGACCGGCAGCGGTTCGTCCGCGCGGGCGTCGACGAGGCCGCCGAGCGGCTGGCCGACCTGATCCGGGCGGAGCACGCGAACGTGCTGCTGAGCTACGACGCCTGCGGCGGATACGGGCACCGCGACCACATCCACGTGCACGCGGTCGGCGCCCGGGCCGCGGAACTCACCGGGGTGCGGGTGCTGGAGGCCACCGCGCCGCGCGAGTACATCCGCCTGGTGCTCGGCGCGCTGCGGGCGCTGCGTCTGGTCGTGCGCCACGACCGGGCGGAGATCCGGACGTGGTTCACCCCGCGAGCGGCGATCACGCACCGGGTCAACGTGCGCCGGTACGCGCGGCAGAAGCAGGCCGCGCTCGGCGCGCACCGTTCCGTGGTCAACGGCACCGGGAGGCTGGCCCGGCTGATGCGGCTCCTGCTCGCTCTCCCGGCACCGGTCTTCGGGCTCGTGCTCGGCCGGGAGTGGTTCGCCGAGGCCGGAGCAGCGAAGACCAGCAGCCAGGCCGGCGACGCGCAAGCCGCCGACACCGAACAGCGCGGTCGCCCGCCTCGGGGGAGTGCGGGGGAGTGCGGGCGACCGCGCGGCCATCCCGCCGGTCGGTGAGCGGAGCTAGAAGGCCTCTTCTGGCAGCTCCATCGCGTCCAGCGAGGTCGCCTCGGCAATCTCTCGCTCGGCTGCGAGCCGCGGCAGCACGGTTGTAGCGAAGAACCCTGCCGCAGCGATTTTGCCCTGGTAGAAGGCCTCGTCGCTGGCCGGCAGGCCGCCGCCGTCGAGGCAGCCGAGAGCAACCTCGGCCTGCCGCCCCAGCAGCCAGCCGACAACCAGGTCGCCGAGGGCGAGCAGCAGTCTGGTGGTGTTCAGCCCGACCCGGTAGACCTCCTGCGACTGCGTCAGGCTCGCGCCCAGGTAGCCGTTCATGGCGGTCACGATGGCCTCCACGTTGTCGGCTGCCCTGGCCACAGCCGCCCCGACTGTCTTCAGGCGGCCGTTGCCCGCCTCGGCCGCGGCGAACTCCCGTATCTGCCCAAGCAGATAGCTGAGAGCAGCGCCCTGGTTACGGACGATCTTGCGGAAGTACAGGTCCGTGCCCTGGATTGCAGTGGTTCCCTCGTACAGGCTGTCGATCTTGGCGTCCCTGATGTACTGCTCGATCGGATAGTCCTGCAGGTAGCCCGAGCCGCCGAGGATCTGCAGCGACTGGGCGAGCAGCTCGTAGCCGCGCTCTGACCCGACGCCCTTGACGACCGGCAGCAGCAGGTCGTTCAGGTCCGAGACGAGCGCGTGCTCCTCGCCGCGCGCCGTCGCTACCTGCACCGCGTCCTGCTGAGTAGCGGTGTAGAGCACGAGGGCGCGCATCCCCTCGGCGTACGCCTTCTGCAGCAGCAGGCTGCGCCGGACATCGGGGTGCCGGATGATCGTGACGCGCCGCGCCGCCTTGTCCGTCAGCTGGGTGAGGTCCGCGCCCTGGACCCTGGTCTTGGCGTAGTCGAGCGCGTTGAGATAACCCGTCGACAGGGCGGCGATCGCCTTCGTTCCCACCATCATCCGGGCGAACTCGATGATCATGAACATCTGGCGGATGCCGTCGTGGACGTCGCCTACGAGCGTGCCCACCGCTGGCTGCTCGGCTCCGAACGTCAGCTCGCAGGTAGTCGACGCCTTCAGGCCCATCTTGTGCTCGACGTTGGTCACGCAGGCGCCGTTGCGCTCGCCCAGCGAGCCGTCGGGATTGATCAGGTACTTGGGCACCAGAAACATCGACAGCCCCTTGGTGCCGGGCCCGGCGCCCTCTGGCCGCGCGAGGACGACGTGCAGGATGTTGTCCGCCATGTCGTGCTCGGCGCTCGTGATGAACCGCTTCACGCCCTCGATGTGCCAGGTCCCGTCCGGCTGCTGGATCGCCTTGGTCCGGCCGGCACCGACGTCCGAGCCCGCGTCGGGCTCGGTCAGCACCATGGTGTAGCCCCAGCGGTGCTCGACCGCCTGCTCGGCCACCTTCTTCTGCGCGGCGGTGCCCATGAGCCAGAGCGCGTGCGAGAACGAGCCGACGCCTGAGTACATCCAGACGGCCGGATTCGCGCCCAGGATGAGCTCAGCAACGGACCAGGCCAGCGACCGGGGCACGCTGGTGCCGCCCAGCTCTGGCGGCAGCTCGAGGCGGAACCACTCGGCGTCCACGAAGGCCTGGTAGGACTTCTTGAACGCAGCCGGCATTGTGACCGAGTGCGTAGCCGGGTCGAAGACAGGCGGGTTCCGGTCCGCGTCGGCGTATGACTCCGCGACCGGGCCGATGGCCAGCCTGTTGACCTCGTCGAGGATGCCCCGTGCGGTTTCCTCGTCGACCTCACCGAACGGCTCGGCGCCCAGCAGGTTCTGCCGGTTCAGCACCTCGAACAGGTTGAACTCGATGTCCCTGAGGTTGCTCTTGAAGTGCCCCATACGGACCCCTCCCGCCCGTAACCGCACCTGACTTGATGCTACTGGTGAGTAACTTACTTGATAGTACCCGAACTCCGCTCTGGTGTCACGTGGCGGCGGCTTGGAGCGCTGATCGTGCTCAGCGGGTGGCAACGCGCGGACTATGCGCAGGTAAAGCTGCCGACTGACCGGCTACTCACCACGGTTAGGCCGCGGCTGGCCGGTAAGCCTTAGGCAGTAGGAAGGCCTGGCCGGGCAGGCCGGACCTGGCGGCCGAAGACAACGAGATGACAGCAGACGACCATAACCCTGCAGAGCAGGGCGGGCAGGCCGGGCACGAGCACGGCCAGGGG
>JBOHCP010000501.1:0-4393 GCA_050698875.1 Streptosporangiaceae bacterium
GCCCCGGCCGTGCCCGCCGCCCCGGCCGTGCCTTCCCGCCCGCCCGGTACCGGCAGCCCGACCGGCCGCCGCCGCAGCTCGATGCCGCTGATCGAGATCGCCCGCGCGGCCAGCGAGGCCGAGGCGCTGGCCGGCCTGGACCGGTGGAAGCAGCGCCATCCGGAGACCGCCGCGCTGCTGCAGCCCGCCGACATCCTGGTCGACTCCATGCGGGGCCGGTCGTCGAGCTGGACCAGGATCCGGCTCAACCTCCGGCACGTTCCCGCCGGGCAGCGGCCACCGCAGGAGCCGCTGGAGGTGGATTACGACCCGTGGCGGGGGGCTGGTGGCGGGCGCTCCTAGCGGAACGCCGGCCGGTCGCCCGCGCTGGGTGCGTATCGGCGCGGCCGCCGGTGTCGCCGGACCCGCCGCGTTCACCCTCGCCTGGGTGGCCGGGTCGCTGCGCCAGCCCGGCCTGTCGTTCCCGGCCGCGCAGATCAGCGGCCTGGCCGCGGAGAACGCGACCGACCCGTGGGTCATGATCGCCGGCTTCGTGGCGCTCGGCAGCTGCGCGGTGGGCTTCGGCGCGGCACTAGCGGCCGGCGGGTACCGGGCGGCCGGGCCAGGGCCAGCGGTGATCCAGGCGGCCGGCGCGCTGGCCATCGCCGCCGGCCTGCTGCGGCGCGATCACGTGCTGCTGACCGCCGGCCCGCAATCGTGGCACAACCAGGCGCACGACGTTGGCGAGCGCGGCCAGCTACGTCCTTCTCGTGGCTGGCCCGCTGCTGCTGGCCTGGCGGCTGCGCCGGGACTCTCGCTGGCGTCGGCTCGCCGTGCCGCTCGCCGCCGCTGCCGTCGCGGCGGCGAGCCTGCTCGTGGCCTTCTACGCGGGTCCGCACGACAGCTGGGACGGCACCCTGCAGCGGATCGCGGTCAGCCTGCCGCTGACCGCGGTCGCGGCGGTGGCGGTGCGCCTCTGGCAGCTCGGTCTACCCCCGCCGGGCGGCCCGCAGCGAGGCCCGGCCAGCCGCGCCCCGGACGCCAATCCGGCCGGAGGCGTCAGGCCTGACTGAACTTGATCAGGAACTCCAGCAGGCCGTGATCCTGCGTGGTGACGAAGCTGCCGAAGCTCGGGTTGGTGATCCCCCAGTCGGCGAACATGATCGGGATCGACCCGGACACCTCGATCCCCGTGCTCGTCCGCTCGGCCTCCAGCGTGAAAGTCACCGATCGAGCGCGACCATGCAGCGTGAGGTTCGCGGTGGCCTGGTAGGCCCGGACCACCGCGTCGGCTGGCACGGCGGCGAGGACGATGGGCGTGGTCAGCGTCAGCGTGCCGGTCGGGTAGCTAGCGGTGTCCATGATCCGCCCGTTGAACTGGGCGTCCCGATGGCTCTGATCGCTGTGGATCGTGGCCATCTGAACGGTGAACGACGCCGCGGTGACGGTGCTGCCGTCGATCGTCATGCTGCCGCTGATGACGCTGGTCCGGCCGACCGCGACGTTGTTCTGGCCGGCCAGCACCTCGTTGACGCGGTATCCCACGACGGAGCCCGCCGCAACCCGCCACTCCCCCCGCGACCAGCGCGTCCGACGCGGTCCCGGTGGTGTCCGAGCTCGCCGCGGCCGATGGACTGGTGGTCGATCCGGACCGCAGGCTGAGCGCCGCCGGGGCCGGACCCTCGATGACATGAATGTACAGCCAGGTACCGCCGACCACCAGGATCACGAGCGCGACGATCCCGCCGAGCAGCAAGCGGCCAAGCCGACGCGGACGCAGCCGTGCCATGGACCTTCCCTCAGCCGGGCCGGACCGGCCATCCGGCCCGGCGATACCGCCATGCTCCCCGCGCGGGCTCTACCCGCCCTCAGCCCCGGTTCTGCAGTTCCTCTGTGCCTCGCAGGGGCGCGTTGGCGGCCCACCATTGCCCGTCGCCCGCGCAGGAGATCGTGATCGAGACACCACGGTATGGCCTCAGCTGGTTCCGGCTCAGTTTCGGGCGGCTGCAGCTGAAGGCCCACACCAAGGGCGAGCACGTCCTGCGTTTCGAGGCCACCGTCCACAACACCAGGGAACTGCGCTGCCGCCGCGGCCTGGAGAACTTCCCCGAGATCATTGCCCGGCTGGCCGGCATGGCTGACCGGTTCGCCACCGCGCTGGACTGCGCTGACACCGGCTTCCTGCCCGACGGCATCCTGGATCACCTGCCACTGCCATCCAGGGCCGGCGCCACCAGGATCGCCGGGGTCGACCTGAACAAGCCCCGCATCCGCGCCGCCCTCGCGGGGGCATTAGCGCTGGCCCCGGCGCCGGGCGGGTTCACCGTCGCCCAGCACGCCGCCAGGGTCACCGCGATGACCGGACACGAGGACTACACCACCCGGCAGGCCGTATACGACCTCCGCAAGCTCCGTGGCAAGCATCTGATCGAAAAGCCCGGCCGGACCCGCCGTTATCACGTCCCGCCGCAGGCTGCCCGGACCATCGCCGCGCTCCTGACGCTTCGTGATCACGTCATCGCCCCGATCCTGGCCGGCATCAGAAGCCCGCGCATGGGCCGTAAGCCAAAGATCTGGACAGCCGTCGACCGCGACTACGAGGCCCTCCGCATCGGCATGAACACCCTGTTGTACCCCACGTCGGCATCCAGGCACAGTCAGCAGCCGCATAGCCAACATTCTGTCGATCATTGTTTTTCAAGGGTCTAGCGGACCACAGGGATGAGTTCGGCCAGCAGCTCGAGGTGGTCCAGGTCCGCCAGGTCGAGGACCTGCAGGTACATGCGCGCCGCGCCGACGCCGGCGAACTCGCCGATCTTGTCGGCGATCTCCGCGGGCGTGCCGGCCAGGCCGTGCTCGCGCAGCTCGTCCGCCTCGCGGCCGATCGCGGCGGCGCGCCGCTTGAGCTCGTCCGGCGTCCGTCCGCAGCACACCACCTGCGCGGTCGAGTACGTCATGGACGCAGCGTCCCTGCCTGCGGCCGCGCACGCGGCGCGGACCCGGTCGAACGCCGCGGCCGTCGCTCCGGTGCTGGCGAACGGCAGGTTGAACTCGTCGGCGTACCGCGCGGCCAGAGCGGGCGTGCGCTTGGCCCCGGCGCCGCCGATCAGCACCGGCGGCCGCGGCCGCTGCGCGGGCTTGGGCAGGCCGGGCGAGTCGGTCACCGTGTAGTGTTGGCCGGTGAAGCTGAACGTTTCCCCCGCCGCGGTCTCCCACAGGCCGGTGATGATCGCCAGCTGCTCCGCGTACCGTTCGAAGCGCTCGCCTAGTGCAGGGAACGGGATGGCGTAGGCGGCGTGCTCGGCCTCGTACCAGCCGGCCCCGAAGCCGAACTCGACCCGTCCGCCGCTCATCTGGTCGACCTGCGCGACAGAGATGGCGAGCGGCCCCGGATACCGGAACGTGGCCGGGCTCATCAGCGTGCCGAGTCTGATCCGCGACGTGTCGCGCGCCAGCCCGGCCAGTGTGATCCACGCGTCGGTCGGCCCGGGCAGGCCGGTCACCGGGCCCATCTTGAGGTAGTGATCGGACCGGAAGAACGCGTCGAAGCCGAGGTCCTCGCTCGCCTTGGCGACGCTCAGCAGGGTCTGGTAGCTGGCGCCCTGCTGCGGCTCGGTGAAGATTCGCAGTTGCATGCGCCTATCTTCGCGGTCCGAGTTCCCATCGCGCGACCCGAACCTACCCCGGCACGCAACTGGGCCGGGCGCAGGTCAGCCCGTCGATCACCGAGCCGCTGAGGAGGTACAGACTGCGGGACACGGACTCCTGGTCGGCAGATCTGCCGGCGAGCACGTAACGGCCGAAGCCTTGCACCACTCCCCAGGTGGCTACACCAGCGGAACGCAAAGCTGCTGCTGACCGTCACGTTGTCACCGGCTGAGCCAGTTCCCGGGCTGTATGTCCATCCTGACCACCGTCGCCGGCTGCGGCGCGCACCCGTCCGGAGTGATCTCGATGTCTAGTAATGAATACCGCATGTCTAGCATCTACCGCCGCATGGCATCCATCCTAGGTAGCTGGTTAGCACTAATAGTTAAGCGAGTAAGGCTCGCGACACGCTGTGCGGCGGTAAATGCTAGACATCTGGATGACCTGCCTCTAGCCTGGTGGGCAGGAGGTGGCCACCGTGAGCGAGGCAAGCCGGCTGCGGGTGCTGACCGAGGCGGGCTTACTGCACGCCAACCCCGCGGCGGTCGTCTCGCCGTTGTTCACCGCGGGCGGCGAGTTCTTCCTGGCCTCCGACAAGGTCCAGGTGAAGTACGAGATGCTGCGCGCCCACCTGGCCGGCGGACGGCCGGTCACCGACGCCGCCGCAGCGCACGGCTATTCGCGCGCAGCGTTCTACCTGGTGCTGGCGTCGTTCACGCAGGCGGGCATGTCCGGGCTGCTCGACGAGCGGCGCGGCCGCCGCGGA
>JBOHCP010000502.1:0-4392 GCA_050698875.1 Streptosporangiaceae bacterium
AAACGTCGGCCCGATCGAGCAGCCGTCGCAACTGGTCACTGCCGCGATCACTACGCAGATCCAGCACCATGCTGCTCTTACCTCGGCCCCACATGGCAAACCCTGGCCGCTGCCGATCACGGCTGCTCGTTGGAGTCTCTACCTTGACAACATCTGCCCCGAAGTCCGCCAGCAGCATCGCCGTCATGGGCCCAGCCACCCCGGCGGCCAGCTCGACTGCCCGGATGCCGTAAAGAGCTCGATCCACCCGTCAAGGCCTCCTCGCCATGACCCGGCCTGGGCACCGGCGTTCAATAACTGGCATCGTATAATCGTCCACTGAGGCTACTATTAAATGGACGGTATATCTGTTGCGGACCTTGGTCAATGCTCCGGACCGGTTAGGCCCATGTCGGTGGCCGGGCGCTGCCAGAAGTCGAGCACCCCGGGACCTCGCTGTCTCCGCGTCGTTCAGGGGGCGGAACCACAGGTACGGGCGGTGTTCCCCGGCCAGGGGTGCGGTCAGCGGGCTGAGGCAGGCTCGTTCCAGGGCAGCGCGGGTGCGGCGCAAGAACCCGGCGTCACATCACGCGCCAGAATACGGGAGCTCCGTTGATCAGCTCCTAGCGGTCAGGACTAGAGGTGGGCTGGCGTGCTGGCCGAAGCTGCATCTACTGATCGATGCATACAGACAGACAGGTGGGATACAACACAGGCCTGCGGCTCCTGACGCTCCCCGCCGCGGAGCTGAGCTGGGACACGAAACTGCGTCGGGGTCGCTCTTCCCGTTGCTGCTGGTGCGGATGGGGTAGCTGCCGGAGGCGTGGATCGCGCCGCGCGAGATCCGCGAGCGCCGCGAGCTGACCCGCTACCGCACAAGCTGGTGGGCCTGCGGACCAGCTGTCGCGACCAGGTCCACGCAGTCTTGGCCAGGCTCGGCGTCCCAGTTGCCTGCTCGGACATCTTCGGCCCCATCTGGCGGGCTGTGGCTGGACGGGCGGGCAGCGCTGCCGCAGCTCTGCAAGGGCAAGGTGGCCTCGGCGCCAGGACGGGGCCCGCACGGAAGTGCGCAAAGTGTGGCAGGAGACCTGGTCTTCTGCACGATCATTGGCAAGAAGCTCGACGCGGGGAAGGTGCAGTGGCAGTTCAAGGTAGTGGCTAGAGCCGCGGGCTCAGTACGGGCCGGACGCCACAGGATCTCCGTCACACGTTCGTCTCTCTGACGGCTCAGCCAACGGCATGCCAGTCGAGGAGATCGCGATAGTTGCCGGTCACTCAAGTACGCGAACGACCGAGGTCATCTACCGTCGGGAACTGTCGCCCGGTGCTGACACGCGGCGCAGAAGCCATGGACGCTCTCCTCGGCTGACCGTCTCTAAAGGCAAGCGAAGACGTGTCTGACGCACGTTCCGAGTCCCTGAATGCGCGATCGTGCATCTGATCCCCTGGCCTGACGTGCATACGGGGGTTACACTGTGGCGTATGCACGATCGTGCAGCAGGCACTGCATTATGGGGGAACGAGGTCCGGGGCCGAAGGCTAGATCTGGGGCTGCGTCAGGATGAGCTCGCGGCTCTTGCTGGCGTTTCCGTACGTTTTGTTCACACCCTTGAGCAGGGCAAGCCGACTCTGCGGCTGGACAAGATGCTCGCCGTGCTCGGCCAACTCGGCCTCGATCTGGTGCTAGAGCCAGGCGCTGGCGTCATCCGGTATGGCGAGGGCTGAACAAGTTGGCGCGCGCATCTTTGCACCAACTACGGCTTCTGACGGCAGCCGATGTCTACAAGGCAGGCACATTGGCCGGAGCCTTGCGCCGGCTGCCCGACCGGACGGAGTTTGTCTACCTTCCGGCGTATCTAGACGCCGGAGGGGAGCCGGTCGCGTGGAGCCTTCCGGCAAGTAAGGAGCCTTTCACTGCCCCAGCTGCAGCCGTGCCGGCATTCTTCGCCGGGCTCTTGCCAGAGGGCAGGCGGCTGACCGCGCTGCGTCGGGCTGTAGGTACTTCAGCCGATGACGAGTTCTCGATGCTGCTCGCGGTCGGTGGCGACACCGTCGGTGACGTTCAGGTTGTGCCAGCAGGCGAGTCACCCGCCGGAATCAAGACGGCCGTTGTCGATGACTTTCGCAAGATCGTGTTCGCTGACTTGTTCGCTCAGACAATTGGCCAGCAGCCCGACAGGACCGCCCTGCCTGGTGTGCAGGACAAGATCTCCGGCCAGATGCTGAATATGCCTGTCCATGGCCGATCAGGTGGCTACATCCTCAAGCTCAACCCGCCGGAATTCCCGCATCTAGTCGAGAACGAGCATTTCTTCTTCCGCGCGGCCGCCCGCACCCGGCTCAGGCTCGCCGACGTGGACCTTGTGCACGACAAGGTAGGAGCCCCAGGGCTGCTCGTGCACAGATTCGACCGAATTCAGGAAGAGGATCATGTCCGGCCGCTCGCGGTCGAGGACGCCTGCCAGGTCCTCGGGCGATGGCCCGGCGACAAGTACGTCATCTCCACCGAGGAGGCCATCACTAGCCTGGCACGCTGCTGTCGCGCACGAGGCGTGGCGGCCCTGGAACTCTACCGCCTGCTGGTATTCGCCTATCTCTCAGGCAATGGAGACCTTCACGCCAAGAATCTCGCGATCATGAAAGGCGGGCGAGGCGAGTGGAGGATCACCCCCGCATATGACCTGCCTTCATCTGCCATTTACGGGGATCGCACAATGGCACTTCCTATCGGCGGCAGGATCCGCCAGCAACTGTCCTGGACGATGCTCAACAGCCTCGCTCCGTCGATCGGCATCCCCGACCGGCTCGCCGCCGAGGCCATCCGGGAACAAACCGCGGCCGCCAGCACATGGGTCGAGCAACTGGAAGAACTGCCCTTCGACGCCAACCGAATCCGGAAGCTCCGGCGTCTCGTTAATGCGCGTATCCACCACATTCAGCCCGACTCCTAGCACAGGACATGGCAGGCTCCGGCCATCCTGTAGCGAAAGTAATGAGGATGCAGATCACCCAATTCGTGCGCACCGGGAGCAGGCACCTACGACGACCGGACCGCAGTGCAGATTAGGCGGCTACGCGCGCCTTGACACCGAGATCGCGACCATGCTGGCCGCATGGTTATGCGAGAAGGCCGACGGCGGGAGATATTCGTCATGCTAGTTTCAGTGCGGTTCACTCCAGTACCGCTGCATCCGGGCGATCGCCTCGGCGCGGCTCATCATGGCCATCTCTGCACTCGACAGTCCAAGCCGGGTCACGAGAAGATGCGCGAGCTCGGCTGGCAATGCCTCCGGAGGAACTTCCGGCTCTCCGCGGCTGGGTTTGACACCCTCACGCAAGCAGGCCCAAAACGCATCCTCGCTCACGTCAAGCTGGTCGCGGAGAATGTGGCTCCAGATGCTGTCGCCGTGGGTGCTGCCGTCCGGGGGGCGGGAGATCCGCGTCCTCAGGATCCTTCCGTGGTATAGCTGCGCCCCTGACTCACTGATCACGGTGCGACCAGCGGGCTGACACACCAAGCCGCAGCTCCAACAGCGGAGTCAAACTGCTGTCAATTCAAGAGCCTTGAGTGCTCTTGTCTCGCGGCAGCGCGCCGCCGCCGCTCTGCTCGATGTGACCGCTCTGCTCGATGTGACCGCTCTCAGGCAGTTCGTAGACGCCTGGCGAGGCCGACGGCACCTCCCGGCTGGGAGTACGACGACCGTGCGCATCCAGTTCACTGTAGCTCGCCAGCGCTACAGTGCGGTACAATGGTGACTGAGATCTGGAGGTCACCATGGCTAGAAGCACATCGTTCCGGATCAGCGACACGGCCAGGAACCGCCTCGCCGCGCGTGCCGCGCAGGAGGGAGTGACGGCCACTGCGCTGCTGGATCAGCTCATCACCGAAGGCGCCGACCAGCTCGACTATCCAGGCGTCGTCTTCCGCGGCCCGGCACATGACCGCCGCGCGGGACTCGCCGCAGGTCCCGATGTCTGGGAGATCGTCTCGCGGCTGCAAGAACTGGACGGCACGGAAGAGCAGCGCATCACTGTGCTGAGCGACGAGTCCGATGTGCATCCGCGGCTCATCCGCATCGCCCTTGACTACGCATCAGAGCACGCCAGCCAGATCCGCGAGCGGATCAGCCGAAACCGCGAGCTGGCTGAGCGCAGCCGCAAGACCGCGCAGGAGCGTCAGGCACTGCTGACGTGACCACCTTCCTCATCGACGAGATGTTCCCCGCCGCAACAGCGGGCCTGCTGCGCGACAAGTACGGGCACGACGCCGTCCACGTCACCGAGGCAGGCCTGCGCGGTGGCCCGGACAGCCAGGTCGCGGCAGCCGAGCGCGCCGACGGCAGAGCCGTCGTCACCGAGAACGTCAGCGACTACGCAGCCGAGCGCGACGTCGTACTCGTCTTCGTCTTAAAG
>JBOHCP010000503.1:0-4391 GCA_050698875.1 Streptosporangiaceae bacterium
ATGCCATACGCCGAAGCGGCGCAGGAGGGCCACGCCGCGACCTTCGTCGTCGGCGCGGAACTGCAGTCACTGGAGCAGACCCCTGAGTGGTCCGGCCTGATCTCGGCGCTTCAGTCCGTGTACAAGGGTCAGCTCATCTACGACGAGAACTACACCGAGTTCGCGGTGGGCGACCAGAATCTGCCGCTGCCTGGCAATAATGTCGATGCCTATCCGCGATTCGATCTACCCGATGGTGCCTCGGAGAGCACCCTCACGCAAGCGTGGGAATCGTGGCTTGGGACGCACCCAGCGCTGGTGCTGCAGCAGATGGTCCTCGCAGAGGTCGGCATCGTCGCCGTACCGGGCGCCTACCAAAGCCCAGGAGCCTGGATCGGCACCGTCAACTCGCCGATCGACGTACAGGTGCAGGCCAACTGGTACCAGGCGGTCTGCAACGCGGTGCAGGCTGAGAGCGTCGGCGGCGGTATCTACTGGTGGGAGGTCAACTTCGATGCTGACCCCGCAGATCCGGCGCCGTTCGAGTCCGATCGCCTCACCTTCCTGGGCAGGCCAGCCGCTCAAGTGATCCAAAGCTGCTTCTCCACACTCAGCGGGACATCATCCTGAGCGTGCGCTCGCATGCGCTTACGGACTGCTCGTCGCGGGTGCGGGCGGTTGCTGGAGGTACTGCTGGGCTGAGGCACGGAAGGCGGCGACCGCGGCCGAGTTACCCTCTAGCCGCCAGTCCTGATGGTAGGTCCCTGAGTCTTGTCCCTGGTCATACCAGATGAACCCGAGCAGGCCAGAACTGGCGATGCCGGCGAACAGGCCGGGAATTTTGGCGGCTTGCCCGGCGTCTTGGCCAATGGCCGTCTCGCCGATGAGGATCGGATCGTTCGTCAGTTGCCGGATGGCCGTGACGGTGGGCTGGAAAACGCTGGTAAAGTCTTCAGACGCATTGTAGTAATAAGCGTCGAAAGACGTCCAGGTGACATAGTTTTTACCCGGCCAGTAGTCGGCAATTGGTCCCTCGCCGTCGGTAACGGCGTTGACCGTCCACATCCATGTGACGTTGTCGGCCCCGAATTGGCGGAACACGTCAACGATGTGCCGCCACGCTGCGACGAAAACCGCAGGGCTTGTCTGCGTCCAGCCCCACGTGTACCAGTCGCCGTTCATCTCGTGCCCGAAGCTGATGATGACCGGATGTCCGAAGATCTTGACCGAGTTGGCGTAGGACTGCAGGAACGCGTCCTGCTGGCCGGCGGCGATCGAGGCTACCGACGTGTTCGTGGGGTCGATGTCGATCTGCAGGGTCGCGCCGTACTTGAGCGCTGTCTGGGCGAACGGAACGCTGAACCCCTCACCCCATCCGCTGTAGTACATCACGATGTTGGGCTGGCGACCCACAGCCTGGGCAAACTGCTCGACCTGCGCGTATTGCGCGGTAGAAAGTGTGCTGCCCTCATAGACTCCCAGGTAGCTGGCCGGGGTCGCTGGGAGGCTGGCGTGGACCACTGTCGGGACGTGCTGAGACGGCAAACTGCCCTCGCCCGCCTGCGCGGCGGCGGCCTCACTGTGGTAATGCCGAACGCTCGCCACAGCCGCCGCTGCCGCGGCGATAACCACGACGATGGTGGCGGTGACTATGGTGGCGGTCCGGACTGGGCTGCTCATCTGGTGCCCGCCCTCCGATCCCACAGGGTAAACACGACGGGTGCCACGTACATAAGGCCGAACAGAACAATGACGGCGAACCGGTCGGTGCGGTACTGCCAGGACCGCAGCGCCGCGAGGCCGAACCACACGACGGCCGTGCCGCAGTTCCACACGATCAGCGCGGCCCATAGCCGACGCACCGGAGACACGCTGGTTCCGGTGGGTTGCCAGGCCATCACCTTTCCCCGGAAGTGGTCCCAGATCGCTAGCGCGTGGGACCAGGACCGGACGACCTCCAGCGCCCACGTCGCGGGACCGAAGTCCGACCGATGCCAGACCGGATACAGCAGCACCCCGTTGAGTATCGCGGGCGTCAGCAGGAGGTAGTCCTCTACGTGGACGTCCTGGGGGATCAGGGCCACCATTCCGATCGCGATCAGCGGCACCACGAATAGCAGCAGGGCCGTGAACAAGTAGTACAAGAACCCCGAAACGTAGGCGGCCCTGGCCCGCCTCGACAGCGGCACCTTCCACAGCCGCTGCAGCGGGGTGGTACTGCCCAAGCACCACCGGTACTGCTGGTGCGCGAACGCGTCCACCGAGGACGGCGAAGCCCCGGTCGCCAGGATTACCGGAATGTACTTCAGCGACCAGCCTGCTGCGATTACGTCCAGCCCGGTGTGCACGTCCTCGGCGTAGGCAATCAGCGCCGGTCCGCCAGCCGTCGCGACCGCAGCCCGCCGGTACACGGCGCACGAGCCCACGCACACCGCCGCGCCAAACGAGTCCCGGGAGGTCTGCATCGACCGGTAGAACACCTCCTGCATCGGCCCGGCTGCCCGCTCCACCCACGTGTGACGTCGGTCTGGCCGGAAGAATTGCGGCGTCTGAACGATCCCCACCCGCGGATCGTCGAAGTAAGGCAGCGTCTCGGCAAGGAAGTCTCGTCGCGGCACGAAGTCGGCGTCGAGGATCACGAAGTACTCTCCCCGCGTCCGGTCGAACGCGTACCGCAGGTTTCCCGCCTTCTTCATCCACCCGCGGTTCTCTCGTACTCGGTACACGAATCCGAATTCTGCCGCAAGCTCGCGCGCCCTGGGGTCGGCCTTGTCGTCGAGCACATACGCGATCCCGTCTCCAGGGAAGGCACGCAGCAGGTCGTCGACATAGGTCCAAGTGTTCTCGAGCAATTCGATTGGCTCGCCGCAGATCGGCAGGAACACGTCCACGTCCGGGTAATGGCGTGGCCGCCAGTTCCGGACCAGAGCCTGGTGCGCGGCTAGGTCGAAGTCTCGGCCGACGAAATTTGAGACCAGGGAAATGAGCAGATACACGATCGTGAATGCTGTCCACGGCGCCAGCACCCAGGCGTGGTACCTCACCTCCATGATCGCCTGGCTCACGATGATCGAGCTATACCCGATCAGCACCACAAGGGTCAGGTACCCCCGGTGACGATCGACATAGCTAATCTTCTCCGCGGCTGTCGGCGGACTCGGCAGCAGGCCCTTGGCAGCCCGCGCCGCCAGATCAGCCGACCGCATTAGGCTCATCGCCATCCCCGCACTCGCATCTAGCGTCCCTTTGTCAGCTTCCAGATCGTGAACCAGCCGCGAGCGCCGTCGGGGTCGCGCCAAGGTATTCGTGCGACCTGGCGATAACCATACCGCTCCAGAGCGCGCGAATTGCCCACAATCGACTGCTGAATAGGGCTCGCGGATATGCCGGTCCCGGTATCCATTTCAATCATGCCAAGCGAGTGATTCTGAATCATGATGGAAATAAGGAAGGCCGGGATCGCGTATGAACTGAGGATCTTCGGCTGATAGCCGTCCCGTAGCAGATAATATTCAGCCACACCCTGGTCACCATTCTCCATCAGGATCGCGCCCTTGACCGGGAGGTTCCGCTCGACCGCGGCGATGAGCGGCGCAGAATTCGGCCAGAACCCGTACAGTCCGCTGGCCTGCCCGAAGCCCAGCAGGGCAGTGAAGATGGCCGCTGCCAGGCCGACGCGCCAGCCTCGGGCCGCGTTGACGAGTGCCGCCCTGGAGAGCGCATATCCGGCCGCTATGGCGCCGAACCAAACGCCAAAGTCAACGTGCTTGTAGAGCGATACGGTGGTGTGGTCATGCGCCTGTACTAGCGGGGCCAGAAGCAAGGCACACGTAAGCATCGCGCAGAGCAACGTCTGTCGGCGTATGTGCTCGCGCCAGCTCAGCGCCACTGCGAGCAGAGCCAGCGGAAGAACTGCGGCCATGAGTGGCGCCGCGTTCCAGAGGACCGACAGAGCAGAGCTAGTGGCTGCGGTGCGCTGTGTCGTGGAAGTCGTGACCTGCAATAGGTAATTCTTGCCGCCGAGCAAGAAAAGCGCCGGTACGGCTATGGCCACCGCGTAGCTGAGCAGCCTAGCGCCGCGCGCAACCGCTAGGGCCCAGCCAGTGGGTGCCGTGAGAACGAGCAGGGCGACAATGACCGGGTTCCACAGCGCGGCCGCCCATTTGGCCGTGTCCGCCAACACCATGACCAGAGCGGCGAGCAGGATCCATGCCTCGCTGACACGGCTGCGCGCCGCCCGGACGACCAGCCAGGATGAGAGGGCCAGGAGGAATATGGCCATCGGGTCGTAGGTCGCCCACGCGCTCATATCGGAGGTTGGACCGACGCCCACGAAAATGGCCGTGGAGATCAGGCCTGCGCGCCTGCCGAACAGCCGAGCGGTGGTGCCATACAGCAGCGCGGTCGCGGTC
>JBOHCP010000504.1:0-4375 GCA_050698875.1 Streptosporangiaceae bacterium
ACCTTTCCAGATCCCGATGCAACTTCCGGAGATTTCTTAACGGAGTCAGCGGGCGTTCCTGCCGCGAGGAGGCGGCCGAAGATGACCAGCGTGGAAGGCTGACAGCACATCGCCGTCACGCCTCTGACCTGGGTGTTCGGGTACCGGCTGGACACCGTATCTGACCGGTGGTCGCGCTGGTTAATGGCGCGCTGATGGGGGCTAGGGTTGGCGCGTGTCGGCAATGAGGCGCGTCGTCGAACTCGTTCTCAGGCGAAGATCTGTTCCGATTTTTCTGCTACTGGCAGGCGTGGCCGCCGTGCTCTCGACTATCGCCGCGGGTTCGGTGACGTGGAAGGCTGTCTGGATCGGCGTCGCCAGCAGCTGCCTGACCGGCGGTCTGGTGGACGGCAGCGCGCTACTCGAAGTACGACGGCGCGATCGGGCTGTCCTGCGAATAGCGGGCATGCGAGTGGGATACCTCCATCAGCGCCTGCTCTTGATCATCGGCGCCGTCTTCGACGTAAGCGGCGAGCCTTCGGACGTAGGCAGTGCCCTTCGCGACCTTCATCGGGCAAGCATTGACCTGACCGCAATGATGCCGGGGTCGTACCGGCACCCACCCGGCTGGTGAGAGCAATGGAGTCCCTGGCCCAGCTGGAGGAGGCGCTCGCCGTCGCCGTCAGCCTCGGCACGCAGACCACCGAGGCCGGGAGGTTCGAACAACTGGACGCGGCACTGCGCTCAAGTCATTTCTACGGGTGGCTTAAAAGCGCGTCGCTGGCGCCCAGAACCCTCGATGAGGACTCGGCGCTGGCCAACGCGGCTGCGGACGTGCTTGATGTCGCCGTCCAGACCCAGTTCCGCTTCTTCGCCGACCATGGTGGCCAGAGCTGGCGGTACGGGCAGCTGACGTAGTCCGCGCTCGCAACGCTCAGTTCGCGCCGATCACCGCCCAGCTGACGGGCACGCAGCGGGCACGGCCGAGATCTGACCTCGACCGGGTCGCTGGCCTCCGTTCTGTACCGTGTGTACCAGATCATGCCGGTATAGGCTCGCGCCGTGAGACTGGGGATTCTTGCTGATATCCATGGGAACGCCGTTGCTTTGCGCGCGGTCCTGAACGACGCGGCAGGCCGGCAAGTAGACCGCTGGTGGGCACTCGGAGATCTGGTTCTGTTCGGCCCGCGTTCCGCCGAGACGCTTGAGCTTCTCCAGAGCCTGCCGGGCATCAGCATGCTGAGCGGGAACACTGACCTTACGTACTGACAGGCGATCAGCCAGTCCCGCATGCCACCCCCGCTGAAGTGGCGGCGAGATTCGATCTGGTTGAGCGCTACGCGGCCATGGCAGCGGGAATCGGCTGCACCCGGGATGTCCTGGAACAGGCGGGCCTGCTTGGCGCCTTGGTCGAACTCCCCGCGCACTTGCGCCTGCAGCTCGCGGGTGGAACAAATCTCCTGAGCGTCCACGCATCGCCGAAAGCCGATGACGGTCCAGGCATCGAACCGGGCATCGCCGACGAACAACTGGGTCCGCTGCTGGCGGGATGCGGCGCCGATGTGGTTGTCGGCGGCCACACCCATTCGGCGGCAGACCGCGTCATCGGCAGCATCCGGGTCCTCAACCCTGGCAGTACGGGACTTCCCCGCACGATAGGCAAGGCAGGCCGGCTACTCCTTGACGACAGCGACGGCAGCCTCACCATCACTCGCCGTTGCGCCCCGTTTGACATCGATGCCGTCATCGACGGCGTCATCCCAATGCCCACTTCGCTGCCTCTGTCCTTGGCGGCCAGCCCTGGTGAGGCTAGCCTCAGGTCTGGAAGCAGGAGCCGCCGTCGAGGTGGGGGATCTCGCCGGTGCGCTCGGCATTCACTCGGACGCCTCGGCGGGCGTGCTCGATGGCCAGTGACCGGGCGACCAGTCCCCGTCTGGGTCTGTGGTTTGCCCGACCTCGATCAGATGACCGTCGGGATCGCGTATGTAGCAACGCTTCTCGTACTGGTGCTGTTTGGGCGGCGTCAGGAATTGAGCACCCCGGGCGCTCCATTCGGCGTACACGGCGTCGATGTCCTTGACCCGGATATTGAGGAAGCTGCTGACCCGGTCAGGATCGCGTGGCGTCTCCAGGATGACCGTCGGCTTGTCATCGGTCGGGCCGTCGCCCGTATTGATGACGATCCAGCTGTTGGCCAGCGCAACATTGACCGGATCTCCGGGGAAGGCCACTCTGCCGCCGAGTACTTCGGTGTAAAAGCGCCGAGAGCGCTCGACATCGTCCGAGACGATGAAGTGCGTCAGCACAATTCCCTCCGGAGGCGGCGGGAGATCGGCCATCCGGCACCTCCGTTGGTTAGGTCTCACACCCCGCTTCACGAGGGAGTCTGGAGGCGACGCTACCACGAGTAGGCATTCGATCTCTTTCCGCTGCCGGCGATCCGGACCGCGGGCGGCCGCAGCGGACTGTGCTACACCCACCCGAGGCACCGGCGCCGGCAGGCGCACGATGGCGTCACCTTGCACGGCGCGCGCTGGCTGCCCGGCAGTAGAGCGACGCGAAGCGGCGCAACAGCTGCCCGTGCCCGAGTCGGCTCATCTAGTGCGTCCGCGTCCGGCCGTTGATCGCTGTCGATGGCGCGGCGCAGGTCGTCGGGGAGGGGTCGGGGGCGGTGAGGGTGTGGTCGCCGGCCTAGATGGAAATGCGGTGGGCAGTCTGTCTGCATCTGTTTACGATCGGTCTTCGTGATCTATCAGGACCCGCGGCCTATCTGCTCGGCCTCGAGGGCATCGCGCTGCTGGACGCCTGGGCCGGGGACCACGACCGCGCCTTCACCGAGTCCCGGCTGGCCGAGATCAGGCGGCTGCTGGATGACGAGCAGCTGAGGGACCGCGGCGTGCTGGTTGAGCGGGTCAGCACCGTCACTGTCTACGAGCAGTGGGCGGCCGGCTATGACGCGGACGCTGGCGGCGGGCTGTTTACTGCCGACGAGCCGGTAGTAGCGGAGTATCTCGCCGGCCGGGAGCCTGGCGTGGCGCTGGACGCCGCGTGCGGGACCGGGCGGTTCGCCGAGTTGCTGGCTCAGCGCGGGCACCGGGTCATCGGCGTCGACAGCTCGCCGGGCATGCTCGCCCACGCCCGCGGCCGTCTCCCGGATGCCGAGTTCCTATCGCCGAGCTTGACCGGCTGCCGCTGCCCGACGATTCGGTGGACGTCATCGTCTGCGCGCTCGCCCTTGTCCACGTCCCCCGCCTGGATCCGGTGCTGGCCGAGTTCGCTCGCGTGCTGCGCCCCGGCGGGGACCTGGTTATCTCAGATCTTCACCACGAACTCGTCACTCGCGGCTCGGCGATCACCGTGCGCAGCCCGGCGGGCGAGCCGTGTATCGTGCCCACCTACCGGCATCAGCTCGGCGACTACCTGCGGGCGGCACTGAGCCTTGGCCTGATAATCAGGTCATGGTGCGGACTTACGGGGTGCGGGTGGTACGGCGGGTGGCGCACCCTGGGCGGGGGTTTACCCAGGGGCTGCTCAACGAGGGCGGAACCGTCTGGGAGTCCGTGGGGAACTACAGGCAGTCCGAGTTGCGGCGGTATGCATTCGCTGACGGCAATTCCGGCGGCCGATCCGGTACCCCTGGCGACCGGGACGGAACGCTGGACGCGCGCGTGAAGCTGGCACCCGAGTTCTTCGCGGAGGGCATTTGCCGAGTAGGGGACAGCATCTGGCAGCTCACCTGGAAGGAGCTAGTCGCGTTCCGGTGGGACGCCGTTTCCCTGACGCTGCGGGACAAGGTTCGCTTCAACCGCGAAGGATGGGGCATGTGCGCGGTCGTCGCCCTGGGACCCTCCGGTGAGCTAACCACCCCCGAGGTTGTGACGAGCAACGGGACCGCCGAGCTGGTGCGCAGGGATCCGGACACACTCGAGCAGCGTGGGATCGTGCACGTCCGTTGTCAGGGGGTACGGGTCCAGTGGCTCAATGATCTCACCTGGGCCGAAGGCCTAGTCTGGGCCAACGTCGCCGGGACCAACTGCCTGGCCGGGATCGACCTCGCCTCCGGGGAGGTGACCGACATCGCGGACGCCGGAGCGGCGGCCGAGCGCCACGGGCGTGACCTGCAGGCGATCATGAACGGCATCGCGGCGACGGCCACCCCAGGGGAGTTCCTGCTCACCGGCAAGACCTGGCGGTCGATTCGCCAGGTGCGCCTGGTTCCCGGTCGCGGTCGCGGCCATGTGGAGCGCTTGCTACGCGGCTGGCAGGCTTAGGAGTCGTAGCGAAATAACTTAGTTTCCGGTCACGGGATGCTTATGGTCTGTGCTATGAGCCCTGTGATGGAGTCCCTGGCCCGCCGCTATGACGTGATCAAGCCGCATCTGACTGAGCGCCAGCG
>JBOHCP010000505.1:0-4373 GCA_050698875.1 Streptosporangiaceae bacterium
ACCGCGTCCCCACCGCAGGCGAAACGCCGGCCACAACCGCGGCGTCCTCGCTCGGCAAACCGCGCGCGATCGCCGCCCAGAACCGCTGCCGCTCCTCCCGTCGCCCCGCGGGCGGGCGACCAGGAGATCCGGGTCAACGGCGGCACGGCGTAAACGGGGCAGCGGGCGGCACGGGTGGGGCGATCGAGGCCGCCGTTGCGGCGAGCGCGCGAATGCGGGCGTTCTCGTGCGCGGTGCACCAGATGAGCCCCATCGGCAGCGACGGCAGGTCGCTGATCGGGATCTGGACGATATCGGTGCGGCGGGCGGGAAGGACACCGGCACCCGTGGGGTGAACGATCCGTCCCCGCGCGACTAGAGACACCAACTCATGAAACGACTGCACTGGCTCAGTGCGCCGGATCGGACGGCCCGAGGGCGTGACCGGCGGAATGAGCATATCCATGAGATCTTGAGGCGCCGTAGGAGGCCGCTCCATCAACCGCTCGGTGGCGAGCTCCTCAACCGATACCGTTTCCCGGCTGGCTAACCGGTGGCCGCGAGCAACCAGCAGCACTCGGTCCAGCCACGCGATCACCGGCCCGGCGGTGAGGTCGGGCTCCTCCGTGCCGTTCCAGTAGACCAGTGCGTCTGACTCGCCTGCGCGCAGCGGGCGCCCCATGTCCCAGTCATCACCGGTGATCGAATGCTCGTGAAGCGTCACCTGGCATTCGGGATGACTCATCTCGAAGGTCTGGACCAGCCGGGTCAGCGGCTCGCTGGGCGTAGTGGTGGTGAACCCCACCCGTAGCTGCCCGGTCACCCCTCTGGAGGCGGCACGGGCACTGTCGAGCGCGGCTGTGAGCTGGGCGTATGCCGGACCGAGCTGAGCGCGGAGCTGCTCGCCGAGCGGCGTGAGGCGCACCAGGCGATTGGTCCGGTCGAACAGCGCCCCGCCTGCTCGCCGGTCCAGCCGGGCTATCAGCCTGCTCACCCGCGGTTGCGGCAGGCGCAGCCGTTCCCCGGTACGGCCGAAGTGCAGTTCCTCAGCCAGCACCAGGAAGACCTCGACCTCAGCAGTGTCCATGGCCGTCCCGATGCTAACCCTCGCCACACCTCCGGATCTAGACCGCAGCGTCCGCCGTCCGGCGGGCGCGCCACCCGCATGGGCGGCCCGTCAGCGGCGGCGGCGCTTGTATGCGGGCAGGGCCGGACCGCGGCCGGTGAAGTGGAACGCCAGCAGTGCGAGCCCCACGAAAGCGAGGCTCAGCGGCGAGAAAACCGCGTCCGTCGCGATTCTGGCGGCAGTGAGGATGAACGCGATGGCGAACAGGACCGCCGCGATGAGGGCGAACATGGATGGCCTCTCCTCGGGTCACAGATGCGGGCCTGGCCGGTCCGACCCCGCGCAGCTACCCGGCAGCGCCGTTTTCACTCGGCCGCGGCGCGGCAGCGCCCGCATGCCGGTCTGCGAGCAGCCCGAACCACGTCATGACGGAGCGCTTGTATCCGTCGGGCATGTTCAGCGCCGCAACCTCGGCCGGACCGACGAGCGCGGCGCGCCGGTGCTCGAGACTGATGACGGGCGGCCCGGTGCTCGCCACGTGACAGCCGTAGGTCACGATGACCACGTCCTGGCCCTCGCCGATGTGGTACTGCCAGCAGTCCAGGATCGGGCCCGTGGTCACGACCCAGCCGCCTTCCTCGCCGATCTCGCGGGCCGCACAGGCGCGCGGATCCTCGCCGAGCTCGAGCTTGCCGCCCGGAAGTTCCCATCGGCACGTTCGTTCATCAGCAGCAGGATGCGGCCGGCCTGCACAGCGACCCCTTTCACCGAAACCGGGAACGCGCGCACGCCGGCCACCGGCACACGGTATCCCGGCTAGGGCCGCGGTCGTATCCGCGCAGGCGCTGCCGCGCGGGCCAGGTCCAGCGCCTCGCTGGCGAGCGACAGCCAGTCCAGGCCCGAGTCCGGATCGAGGCTGAGCCACTCGCGCATCGGCGTGCCCTTGTTGGCGTCGAACGCGGCGCCTTCACCCGCGGTGATGAACTCGGCGACGCGCGCCTCGGGCAGCTTGACCACCAGTCGGCCGCGGACCAGCATCGCGAAGATCTTGCCCCGGTAGCGCAGTGAGCCGCGGCCGAACCCGCTGCCGCCCGGTGGCGGCGTCACCCCGTCAAGACCGACTAGATCGTCGACGAGAGCCAGGTATCGCTCCCTGACCGGATCTCCCTCAGTGCCCATGGGCCCATCATGACGGGCCGAACAGCAGGTAGCCCCAGCCAGGCACGGCAACGTGCCAACCTACCCCTCCGGTGGCGGCGTCCACCGAGGTCAGTGCGAAGGACTGCGATCCGGCTGACGTGGCGCCGTTGGTGATGGCATACAGGGTCTTGCTGTCCCGGCCGAGAGCGAGGCTGTCACTGGACCGCGGACGCTAACGAAGCCGGCGGCCCTGTTCGTGCCGAAGTTGACGACGGCGACCCCGTGCGGGGGCTCGATGACGTAGCCGGTGCGCCCGTCCGGGCTCATCACCATGTCCATCGGGACGCCGCCGATCCGGATCGGCCGCCCGGCGCGGCGGGTCGCCGTATCGACGGGGACCACGTACCCCCGGAGTCTCGCCACGTAGATGGTCCGGCCGTCAGGCGTCAGCACCGCGCCCGCCGGGCGGCCGGGCACATGCAGCCTGATCGGCGACAGGGCGCGGCCGGCGGCGAGGTCCACCGTGACCACGACACCCACCCCGGCCAGATAGGCCATGTGCCGCGGCACGGCCGCGCGGGTGCTCCCTGCTGCAGCGCGCGCGGGACAACCAACCCCGCGCCGAGTGCCGCCACCGCCACGGCCACTCCGGCGGCCGCCGCCACCACCCAGCGGCGCGTGTCACCCGCCCGCCCCGCGCGCCGCGCCGCCGGCCGGCGGACCGGCAGTACGTCCGGACCAATGTCGTCCTGGTTGACCGTCGCCGACGCGTCGGCATACGCGCGCCGCGGCGTGTCCTCGATCCTGGTCAGCTCAGCATGCGTCATGACTGCTCCTTCAATTCGCGGGCGAGCGCCCGCGGTGCCCTGGACGCCGTCGACGAGTCCGTGGCCTTGCTGACCCCGAGCGCCGCGGCTATCTCGGCGTCGGGCAGGTCGAGCAGGTACCGCAGCGCGAGCACCTCCCGCGCCCGCCCCGGCAGCCTGGCCCGGTGCACCGACCGGCAGCCATTGATGACGGAGGCACGCAGGTAGGCCACCGCGTTTGCCCGGATCCGCCAGCCGCGGCATCGCCCGGTACAAGCCGACGAACGCCTCCTGTACAACGACCTCGGCGGTCGGCCGGTCCCCGACCAGCACCAGCGCCATCCGGATCAGCGCAAGCCGGTGATCGCGGTAGAGCGCGGTGACGACTGTCCCGGCCGACTCCGCCAAGACCGGTGTCGAGCAGCCGTCCCCGCCGGCCAGGGCGGGAGCCGCGCGAATCCCGCCTGCAGCCGCAGAGCCCGCGGCCATCCTCGCCGGGTTCGCTGTCGCTGGCGGCGCCGCGATAGCGGTCGCAATCGGCGCGGGGCCAGCCGAAGGACAAACGTCAGCACCGATCCAGACGCAGCTTCAGGTGAACTCGCCTGGCACGCTGGTGGCCAAGGGAGCAGGCGTCAACGTCTCCGTCACGGCCAGCTGCTCGGGCCTGAACGTCCCGTCCGCGTCTATGGGGATCGGCCTCACCGAGGCTCTCGGAAAGAACCTCGCAACCGGCTTCGGTTCAGCGACGATCGATTGCACGGGCACGCCCTGGCGGTGACTGGCGACCGGCAAGGCCGGGCCTCCTCGGCACTTGCGTCAGCGCCCAGCGCCATCGGCGCGGACGCTGACGCGGCCCTCGCTGTCCAGCTTGCCGGGCCTTCCGCAGCCCGCCGGGAACACCTTCCGTACGTCAACGGTTCGCACGCGTGCGCGGCACGCGGAGAGGAGAGCCCAATGACAGCGATGCTGGCGGACATGCTCGGACGGTTCGGCGTCTGGCGGGCAACACCTCAGGTGAGTCCCGAGCTCGCGGCCGACCTGGAGCGGCTCGGCTACGGCGCGCTCTGGCTCGGCGGCTCCCCCGCCGCCGACCTGGCGATCGTTGACCGGTTGCTCGCCGCGACCGGCACGCTGGCCGTCGGCACGAGCATCGTGAACATGTGGCAGAGCGACCCGGACACCGTCGCGCGCTCCTATGCGCGCATCGAGGCTAGTTATCCCGGCCGGTTCGTGCTCGGCGTCGGGGCCGGTCACCGCGAGGCCACGCCGGAGTATGCCAGCCCCTACGACACCCTCGCGACGTACGTGGACCGGCTCCTGGCAGCCGCCGTTCCCCCCGAAAGGCTCGTCCGGGCGGCGCTCGGCCCGCGGGTGCTGAGGCT
>JBOHCP010000506.1:0-4372 GCA_050698875.1 Streptosporangiaceae bacterium
GTCCGTCGCCGAGCCCAGCCTGGAGACGGTTTTCATCAACCTCACTGGCAAGGAGCTGAGGGACGAATGACGACGTCGGTGACCTCGGCCGCGCCAGCCCCGGCGAAGACGATCGGCGGCGGCCCGGCCAGGTCGGTCGCCGCCGCCAGCTGGACTGCGCTCGGCGCGCTCCTGCTGCGCGATCTGGTCGTGCTGCGCAAGCACCTCTGGGAGTTCGTGCTGCGCACGATCATCCAGCCGTTCCTGCTCTGCTTCGTCTTCCTGTACGTCTTTCCGAAGATCGGGCAGGGCATCGGCGGCCACGGCGCCGTGCAGGAGTCCGCGTTCGCCACCATCCTGGTACCGGGCGTGGTTGGCATCTCGGTGATGTTCCAGGGCGTGCAGTCGATCGCGCTCGCGATGGCGCAGGAGTTCGGTTTCACCAGGGAGATCGAGGACCGGGTCCAGGCGCCGTGCCCGATCTGGCTGGTCGCCATCGCCAAGGTGCTGTCGGGAGCCGCTCAGGGCATCCTGTCGGCGATCATCGTGCTGCCGATCGCCTCGGTGGTGCACGCGCCTGGCGTGCACGCGCACCTGACCCTGCACTGGCTGCTCATCCTGACCTTCGTGCCGCTGGCCAGCGTGGCGATGGCCGGGCTCGGCCTGGTCCTCGGGACGAGCTTCGAGCCGCGGAACATCGGCCTCATGTTCGGCTTCATCATCCTGCCGATCACCTTCCTCGGCGGCACCTACTACTCGTGGACCAGGCTCGCGCCGGTCACGGTCGGCGGCTGGCACTGGCTGCAGACCATCGTGCTCATCAACCCGCTCATCTACGTGAACGAGGGGATGCGCGCCGCGTTCACCACCGCGCCGCACCTGCACCTGTACGTGATCTACCCGGCCGTGGCCGGGTTCGGCGCGGTCTTCCTGACCATCGGGCTGCTCAACTTCCGCCGCCGGGTGCTGTCGTAGCCACCCGGCCGCGCACTTTGCGTCTCCTAGCCGTGTCATTCACGCAGCAGCCCAGCAGCATTGGCTGCGCGTGCACCGCGCGGGCGTAGACCGGGACCAGTCCCGAGTCCGCGCACCAGAAGGAGACACCGTGCGTCGCTCAACCTTGCGTGCCGCGAAGGTCACTGCTGCCGTGTCGGCAGGACTTGCCGCGCTCGCTGGCCGGGCCGGCCAGCGCTTCCGCTACGGTCGGCAACGCCCCCGGGCAGCCGTTCGAGGTGCAGCCGGTCCTGAACGGACAGACTCTGCAGCACACGTTCGTGCCGTCCGGCTCCGCCACACCCATGACTGAGCCGTTGACCCTTCCTGACGACATCACGCTTCTAGGTCACCACCCGTTCGCGGCGTTCCAGAACGGCGTCGGACCGCAGGGTCAGCCGAGCTCTCACGGCAACACCGACAGCACGGTGGTGGAGTTCACCACGCACGGCAAGGTGCTCGCCCAATGGGACATCACCGGTAAGTGCGACGGCCTGACCGCCGATCCGGAGCTCTGCGTGCTGATCGCCACGGTGAATGAGGACGCCAACTCCAGCGTTTACACGATCCAGCCCACAGGTCCAGCCGGCGCACAGGTGCAGCACTACAGCTACAACGAGCCCCCGCCGCACTTCGGCGGGACCGACGCGATCTCCGTCTACCACGGCCAGGTGCTCATCAGCGGTTCAGCACCCGGCACGACCGGCACCGCCGCGCCGCAAGCGAGCTACCCCGCCGTGTACTCGGTGGCCTTCGACCCGGCGACGCTCGTCGCCACCGTGACTCCGCTCTTCGATGACAAGGACTCCGCTGTGAGCGCTAACGTCGGGAGCGGGTTTGGGCAGGTGGCGCCGCTGGCCTTGACTGACCCGACTCGAATGAGGTCGTGCCGTTCTACTCGCCGCGCTTCGCTGGTGACTTCATGGAGACCAGCCAGGGCGACCAGGAGCAGATCTTCTACCACCCCGGCAGTGGCCTCTCCGTGCTCAGCCTGGCTAACTCGGTAGACGACAGCGCCTGGTCCACCCGGCACGGCCGCCTGTTCGGCTCGAACACCAGCGGCGACACCGTCGACGTGGTCACCGGGCCGTTCCGGACGGGCACGATGTTCGTAGCGGTAACAACGTGTGACTCGAACTCCGCGTCGGCGACGTGCCCCGGACCGGGCTTCCCGGCCGACTATCTGGGCACGAAGAACCTGTGGACCGGCGCCATCACCCCGGTGTCGCCGGCCGGTCCGTCCCTCGAGCCGCAGGGCATGATCTTCGGCCGCTAGCGCGGTCAGTACGCGACGCCGATGTGCCGGCGCACCGTTGCCGGCACATCGGCGATGAGCGCTAGCATGCAGGCCGCCAGGTCCGCCCTGGACACGCGGAAGCCGTGCGTCAGGTTCGCGTCGACTGCCGTCCGGTAGGTCCCGGTGGCCGGGCCGTCGGTGAGCGCGGGCGGGCGCACGATGGTCCAGTCCAGGTCGGTATCTTCGATCACGGCCTCGGCCCCCTGCATGTCGGCGCACACATGGCGGAGGAAGGTTCGGCGCGCCACCGGCTTCACGAGGTAACGCATGTAGAAGCTTTCGCCGTCATCCGCGGCGATCGAGCCGCTGAGGGCGAGCAGCCGGGCTCGCGCCGGCCTCGCGCATGGCCATGGTGATGCTGCGCACGCTGTCGGTGATGACGGTTGTGGGGCCAGTGCCGCGCGGCCCGGCAGCGGTCAGCACGGCGTCGGCGTTGGCTACGGCCGGGACGATCGAGGCCGGGTCCATGATGTCGGCGGTCACAACCCGCAGCCGCGGCTGCGCGGCAACTGCCAGCCGGGCCGGGTCGCGGACGACGCAGGTGACCTCATGCCCGTTCGCGAGCGCTAGCTCGACGAGTCGGGTGCCGGTGCCACCGGTGGCGCCGAAGACGGTGAGCTGCATGACAACGCTCCCCTCGCGAGTACATTGGGTCCGTAACTCGTAGTTTACGAGAAACATATCATATGGATTCCGAATTACTTGGCGGGCCTATGAATGACGTAGCGGCGGCTGGCCTCGACGGTGGCCGGCAGCGGCGGCGGCTGGGCCAGGCAATCAAGGTGTCGCTGCGCGAGGTGGGTGCGCAGCTTTCCCGGCTCAATCACGAGGTCGGCGGCCGGCTGGATATCCGGACTGCCGATCTGGAGTGCCTCGACCACATCGGTCGCGAGGGCCCGCTTAGCCCGACCTCGCTCGCCAAGTTGACCGGCCAGCATCCAGCAACGCTGACCGGCATCCTGGACCGGCTGGAGCGGGATCGCTGGATCGCCCGTGACCGCGACCCCGACGACCGGCGTGGCGTGGTCGTCCGGGCCGAGCTCGCCCGCGGCGCCGAAATCCTGCGATTCTACCTCGTGGAGTCCGGGATGAATCCCGCCCTCGATGAGATCCTCGCCCGGTACTCCGAGGCGGAACTTATGATCATCGCCGACTTCCTGCGCCGCACGGGGGATGCGGGGCGGGCTGCCGCCGACCGGCTGTCCCGCACCCGGTGACCGCGCCACCGGATCATGGCATCAAGGCCGGACGGCCCCGTTCCCCAGCAGAGGTACAGGCCGAGTTCGAGGACGTGCTCCGGTTCTGGTTCGACCGTGGCGCTGACGGCATCCGGATCGACTCGGCCGCGCTGCTGGCCAAGGACGCCGGGCTGCCGGAGGTCAGTCCCGAGGCACCGCCAGGCCCGCAGCATCCGTACTGCGACCGGGACGACGTGCACGATATCTACCGGCGATGGCGGGCCGTGGCCGACGAGTACAGCGGCCGGGTGCTGATCGGGGAGATCTGGATTCCCAACGCGGTCCGGCTGGCCAGGTACGTAAGCCCGGGGGAGTTGCACACGGTGTTCAACTTCCCGTACCTGAGCTGCCCCTGGGACGCCGCGCAGCTACGAGCGATCATCGACAACACGCTGGCGCTGAACGCGCCGGTCGGCGCTCCGGCAACCTGGGTGCCGTCCAACCATGACGTGGACCGGATCGTTACCCGGCTCGGCCGCGCCGACACGGCCTTCAGCCTGCAACGGCGCAGCTACTATCACAATCTGCCGGTCGACCTCGTCCTCGTTCCCAGCGTGCCAGGGCCGCCGCGCTGCTCACGATGGCCCTGCCCGGATCGGTCTATGTGTATCAGGGCGAAGAACTCGGCCTGTGGGAGGTTCAGAACATCCCGGCCGACATGCGGCAGGATCCGATCTGGCAGCGCAGCAGCGGCACGGACCCCGGCCGAGACGGAAGCCGGGTGCCGCTGCGCTGGCAGGGCACGCTGCCGCCGCTCGGGTTCTCGCCGCGGGACAGCGGCGTCCGGCCCTGGCTGCCGCAGCCGAGCCAGTGGCGTGAGCTCACCGTCGAGGCGCAGGCCGATCGGGCCGGGTCGATGCTCGAG
>JBOHCP010000507.1:0-4348 GCA_050698875.1 Streptosporangiaceae bacterium
TCGAGCGTGTAGTAATCGGGCAGCGAGTCGCTGTCGAGCTGGCCGGGCGCCAGCTCGGCGCTCGGCGGCTTGCTGATCGAGTTCTCCGGGATCGGCGCTTCCTCGCCGCGCGCGGCAGCCTGCTCGGTCCGCCACCGGGACAGGTCCCAGACCAGCGTCTTGGGTACGTCCTTGATCGGCGCGTACCCGCCGGCCGAGTCGCCATAGAGGGTCGAGTACCCGGTGGCCAGCTCGCTCTTGTTGCCGGTAGCCAGCACGAGATGGCCTTCGGAGTTGGACAGCGACATCGAGATCATGCCGCGAATCCGCGCCTGCAGGTTCTCCGCGGCGAGGCCATGCAGGTCGAGGCTGCCGGTGAAGGCAGCAAACATCGGCTGGATCGGGACCGTCCGGGCGCGCACGCCCTGCCGCTTGACCAGGTCCTCGGCGTCGGTAACCGAGTGATCGGAGGAGTACTGGCTGGGCATCAGCACGACCTGCACCCGGTCAGGGCCGAGCGCGTCGGCGGCGATTGTGGCTGTCAGCGCGGAGTCGATCCCGCCAGATAGCGCCAGGATGACCGAGCCGAAACCGTTCTTGCGCACGTAATCCCTGGTACCGACGACGAGCGCGCCGTAGATCTCGGCGAGGTCGGAGAGCCGTGGCCAGATCATCGGCGCCGCGAGCGGCTCGTCCGGCTCCGGACCAGGAAGCGGGGCGAGCTCAACTCGCTCGATGGTCATGATCGCGTCGGACGCGGTAGCGCGCTGCTGCCCGGTGGGCAGCAGCGGGTCGGCGGGCGCCAGCTCCAGATCCGCGAGCACGAGCGCCTCTTCGAACTGCGGTCCGCGGGCCAGCAGCGTCCCGTCGGGCGCCACGATGATGGAGTCCCCGTCGAAGACGAGCTCGTCCTGGCCGCCGACCATGTTCGCGTACGCGAGCACCGTGCCGGCCTCGAGGGCACGGCGCTGGCACAGCGCCAGCCGGACGTCATCCTTGTTCCGCTCGTAGGGCGAGGCATTGGGCACCACGAGCAGGCTGGCGCCGGCCTGCCGCGTGACGGCCACGGGGCCGCCGTCCTGCCACAGGTCTTCGCAGATGGCCACCGCGATGTCAACCGCCTCGCCGCTCGCCGTGGTCAGCCGGAACACCGGCAGCGTGCTGCCCGGCAGGAAGTAGCGGTACTCGTCGAAGACGCCGTAGTTGGGCAGGTGGTGCTTGGCCGAGGCGATCGCCACCCGCCCGCCGTGCAGTACGGCGGCCGCGTCAAGCGGCGCGCCGGCCGGAACCCCGACCCGCGGCTGCTGGTCGGTCCGGCGGTCCAGGTAGCCGAGCACCACGGCGATGCCGTCCAGGCCCTCGTCAGCCAGCTCGGCCGCCAGCGCGTGCAGGCGCGCGATGGACGCGTCGACGAACGAGCGGCGCAGCGCGAGGTCCTCGACCGGGTAGCCGGTGAGCACCATCTCGGGAAACACCACGAGGCGGGCCCCTTGCTCGGCGGCCCGCATCGTCCATTCGATAACTTTGTCGCTATTGCCAGCCAGGTCGCCCACCGTCGCGTTGACCTGGCCGAGACCGATCCGAAGGCGAGCCACGAAGCCAGCCTAGTGGGCGCGGTCAGCCCCGCCTGGCTGCGCGGGCGGGGCGGCGGATCGGCCGGGGCCGGTAACAAGCCAGAAACATCCAGCGGGCACACTGTGGCCGTGGACAGGCAGGAAGAGTTCGTGCTGCGCACGCTCGAGGAGCGTGATATCCGGTTCGTCCGGCTGTGGTTCACCGACGTTCTCGGCTACCTGAAGTCGGTGTCGGTCGCGCCGGCCGAACTCGAGGGCGCGTTCGCAGAGGGCATCGGATTCGACGGGTCCGCGGTGGAGGGATTTGCCCGCGTCTATGAGGCGGACATGATCGCCCGGCCCGATCCGTCGACGTTCCAGCTGATGCCGGCCGGCGGCGCTACCGCCGGGACCGGCCGGATGTTCTGCGACATCCTCACTCCCGACGGCACGCCGTCTTACGCCGATCCGCGGTTCGTGCTCAAGCGGGCCCTCGGCCGTGCCTCGCAGCTCGGCTTCACCTTCTATACCCATCCGGAGATCGAGTTCTTCCTGCTCAGGGAGAAGCCGGAGCCGGGCCAGCGACCGCGGCCGATCGACGCGGGCGGCTATTTCGACCACACCCCGCACAGCATCGCGCACGACTTCCGGCGCGAGGCGATCACCATGCTGGAGGGGCTCGGCATCTCGGTGGAGTTCAGCCACCACGAGGGCGCGCCGGGCCAGCAGGAGATCGACCTGCGCTACGCAGACGCGCTCAGCACGGCCGACAACATCATGACCTTCAAGATCGCCATGAAGGAGGTCGCGCTCCAGCAGGACGTGTACGCCTCGTTCATGCCGAAGCCGTTCACCGAGCACCCCGGCTCGGGCATGCACACCCACATGTCGCTGTTCGAGGGCGACCGGAACGTGTTCTACGAGCCCGGCGGCGAGTACCACCTGTCGAAGGTGGCGCAGGCGTTCATCGCCGGCCTGCTGCGGCACGCGGCCGAGATCACCGCGGTGTGCAACCAGTGGGTGAACTCCTACAAGCGGCTGTGGGGCGGCACCGAGCGGATCGCGGGAGCCGGCGGCGAGGCACCTGCCTACGTCTGCTGGGGGCACAACAACCGGTCCGCGCTCATCCGGGTGCCCATGTACAAGCCCAGCAAGGGCAATGCCACCAGGATCGAGTTCCGGTCGATCGACTCAGCGTGCAACCCGTACCTGGCGTACGCGGTGATCCTTGCCGCCGGGCTGAAGGGGATCGAGGCAGATTACGAACTGCCGCCCGGTGCCGAGGACGATGTCTGGGCGCTGACCCAGACGGAGCGGCACGCGCTCGGGATCGAGCCGCTACCGCAGAACCTCTCCGACGCGATCAACGTCATGGAGAACAGCGAGCTCGTCGCCGAGACGCTCGGCGAGCAGGTCTTCGAGTTCTTCCTGCGCAACAAGCGCGAGGAGTGGCAGGAGTACCGGCGGCACGTCTCCGAGTTCGAGCTTGATCGCTACCTCGGGGTGCTGTGACCGGGCGGGCCGTCGCCCCGCAGGCGTGCAGACGCCCGATCGCGCGCCCGTTACCGTGCTGATGTGACCTCACCGCGCGGGACGCTGGCCGGGCAGCTCGCCGCCATGGGCTTCGCCGACACAGCGCGGGCCCGGCGGCTGGTGACCGCGCTCGGACTGGACGACGAGACCGCGAGCGGAGCCGACACGACGCTGCTGCAGGCGCTCGCCGCCGCCGCCGACCCGGACCTCGCGCTGGCCGCGCTCGCCAGGATGGCTCCGGATGCCGAGCTGCGGCAGGCGCTGCGCGCCGACGCTGTGCTGCGGGACCGGCTGGTCAGCGTGCTCGGCGCCAGCGCGGCGCTCGGCGATCACCTGATCAGGCATCAAGCAGACTGGCGGCTGCTCGCCGATTCGGCCCCGTTCCCCGCTCCGGATGAGTCGCGCGACGGGTCAGGCTGGCTGCAGGCGGGGGCGGCGGATGCCGCCGGTCCGGTGACCCGGCTGCGGGTTGCCTACCGGCGGCGGCTGCTCCGGCTTGCGGGCGGTGACCTCGCTGGCGAGTACGCACTCGACGACGTGATGGCCGGGCTCGCCGACGCGGCGAGCGCGGCGCTGGAGACGGCGCTGGCTATTGCGCGCGCCGAGCTACCCGCTGACGCGGCCGCGTGCCGCCTGGCCGTCATCGCCATGGGCAAGTGCGGCGCGCGGGAGCTGAACTATTCGAGTGACGTCGACGTGATCTTCGTGGCCGGGTCGGCCGAGCCTGCCCGGCTGCGGAGCGCGACGAGGCTGGCCAGCCGCGTGATCCGGATCTGCTCGCAGACCGCCCCCGAGGGCCAGCTGTTCCCGGTCGACCCGAATCTGCGGCCGGAGGGCCGGGCCGGGCCGCTGGTGCGCACCGTTGCCAGCCACCTGGCGTACTACGAGCGCTGGGCGAGCACCTGGGAGTTCCAGGCGCTGCTCAAGGCCCGATTCGTGGCCGGCGACGCCGAGCTGGCCGCGGAGTACCTCGCCGCGATCACGCCGCTGGTGTGGCAGGCCGCGGAGCGCGACGGATTCGTGGCCGACGTGCAGGCCATGCGACGCCGGGTCGTCGCCAGCCTGCCCGCCGAGCAGGCCGGCCGCGAGCTGAAGCTCGGTCCCGGCGGGCTGCGCGACATAGAGTTCGCGATTCAGCTGCTGCAGCTGGTGCACGGCCGGGCCGACGAGTCGCTGCGGCTGCCCGGCACCCTGCCCGCGCTGGCGGCGCTCGCGGCCGGCGGGTACGTCGGCCGGGCTGACGCTGCCGCGATGGCGGCCGCGTACCGGTTCCTGCGCGGCGT
>JBOHCP010000508.1:0-4345 GCA_050698875.1 Streptosporangiaceae bacterium
ACGTCGAGCAGCGCCCCGTGGCCGACGTCGAGCAGCGCCCCGTGGCCGACGTCGAGCAGCGCCCCGTGGCCGACGTCGAGCAGCGCCCCGTGGCCGACGTCGAGCAGCGCCTGATACAGCCCGGCGAGCCCGGCCGCGGTGGCCGAGACGCTCGCGGCCGGGATGACCGCCTGCCTGGTTGCCCCGGTGACCACCAGCCGCGTGACGAGTTCGGCCGGGCCGCGGTCGCCGACCGGCACGTGCCGGTCCCATGCCTCCGGCGGGGGGCCGAGATGCACCTCGCCGTCGAGGCCGAGGGGATACAGCAGCTCGTCCCGCAGCAAGTCCCCGACCGGCAGTCCGGTGACCCGCTGCACGACCTCGCCGAGGATGAAGCCGAACGTCAGGATGTGATAGGCCGGGACGTCGCCTGGCGGATACGCGGGCGCGGTCCGCTCGATGGCCCGCACCGACGCGGCCCACTCCGTCATGACCAAGGCGTCGAGCGGCATGCCGCGCGCGACCGGCAGGCCGCCGCGGTGCTGCAGCACGTGCCGGATCGTGATGCCCTGCTTGCCGCGCTGACCGAATTCCGGCCAGTGTGCCGCGACCGGATCATCGAGCGCCAGCCTCCCCCGCTCGGCGAGCAGGTGCACGCTGAGCGCGACGAGCGGCTTGCCCGGAGAACAGGAAGAACTGGGACTCCGGCTGGCACCGGTACGACTCGTCGAGTAGGACGCGGCCGCGTGCGGACACGCGCGGCTGCGCCGGGCAACCCCGTTCCCCTATCAGGGTGATGGGTCGCACGCCGGCATGTCAGGCGGGCGCGAGCTTGGCGATCACCTCGGGAAGGTCGATCCCCGGGGTCGGCAGGATCGCGATCGCGGGGGTGTCCAGCCCGGCGGCGTGATACTCGGCGACGCGTTCGCGGCAGTGCTCGGCCGGGCCGTGGATCACCAGCTCGTCGACCAGGTCGTCGGGAACGGCTGCCACGGCACCGCGGCGGTCGCCGGCGTCCCAGGCGGCCAGCATCGGCGCGATCTGCTCGCCGCGGCCGAGCCACTGGTGGAACGCCGCGTACACGGGCACGGTGAGGTAGGCGGCGAGTACGCGCCTGCCGATGGCGCGCGCGGTGTCGGCGTCGGCCGTCGGGAGCACGAAGATGCGCGCGACCAGCTCGCAGTCCTGGCCGGCCACGCCGCGGACCTTGGGCACGTCGGCCGGCGCGAGCCAGTTGGTGATGGCGATCCCGGCCTCAGCGGCGGCCAGTTTCACCATGCCGGGCCGCAGGGCGGCGAGGGCCAGCGCGGGCGGGACCTTCGGTGCCGGGTCGAGCCGGAAGCCGTCCACCGAGAACGTCTCGTACGCCTGCGTTACCTTGCCGCCGGCCAGCGCCTCGCGCAGGAAGCGGAGCATGTCCCGCGAACGCTGGTATGGCTTCTCGAACGGAATGCCGTTCCACTGCTCGACCGCGACCTTCGAGGATGTCCCGATGCCCATGACGAACCGGCCAGGCGCGAGCGCGGCCAGCGTGCCTGCCTGCACGGCGAGGGTGGCGGGAGCGCGGCCGTAGATCCCGACGATGGCCGTGCCGAGGCGCAGGGCCGGAGCCCACTCCGACGCGAACGCCAGCGGGGTGAACGCGTCGATGCCGTTCAGCTCCGCCGACCACGCGTCCGTGTAGCCGAGGTCGGGCAGGCGCGCCACCAGGTCGCGCTGATCCGGGAGGGGAACGCCGGTCAGCGGCAGCGTGATACCCCAGCGAGGTTGCGGTCTCATGGGCGTCCCTTCGCAGCGACGGTGTGCTGCGAGTATGCCAGGGGCTGGCCGTGGCCGGTCAGACTGCGTGCCGCTCGATCTCGCCGACGAGTTCCGGCCAGAGCGGCCGGGAGAACAGGTGCCCCATCCGGTGCACGAGCACGAAGCGCCCGTCCTGCACTGTCTCGGCGATCTTCGGGCCCGCGGCGGGCCAGCCGAGCGGATCTTCGTCGCCGCCCAGAGCGAGCACCGGCTGACTGATCTCGGCGATGCCACCCTTCGGCGGCCGCGCGGCGCGGTCGGCGGCGAGCTGCCGGGACCGGGCACGCGGGTCGGGAGAGCGCCGGCGCACCGATTCGGCGGCGACCTGCCTGACCCACTCCTCGTCCGGCGGCAGGCTCCGCCCCGCGGTCAGCCTCCTGACGTCCGTGAGCATCCGCGCCTGCTCTGCGGGGCTGTCGCCATAGCGGTGGAAGGCCAGCCGGAACGGTCGGGGAAGCGGATGGGTACCAGGTTGTGGGCGCTGCCAGAGATGCCGAATCCTGGCTCAATGGCTGGTACTGACCCTTTGCGCTCCCCCCGCACGGCCACGCCAGCGACATCTCAGGTGTAACACAGACCGCAGGTGCACCCAATTGTGATCTCTCCTGCCGGGCAGCGCTCGCGGCAACGCAGCGATGGACGGACCGCTCCTAACCGGTCAGCGCGAGTGTGGCATCCGTCTCGTCGACGAGACGGTGACAGCCGTCCGCGGCCGCGAACTTGGCGAGCGAACCGCGGACGCGCGCCATCGGTCCGTCCGGGCCAACGAGTATCGCGCCGTCCGCATCGCTGGCGATCAGCTCGTCGGCGACGCGGAGCAGGACGGGTCCGTCCCGGCCAGCCGAGATTGCGGTGCGCCCGGCGGCGATGGCCGCGAGCACCGCCGCCGGGTCGGTGTCGGCTGCCTCCACCCAGGTGGTCGGCGTGCCGGGCGGCGCGTCCGAGCCTGGCCGGTGCCAGTCGCTGCCGCCGATAGGGATCGCTGCCGGGTCCCAGGCCTGCCACCAGCTGAGGGGAGTGGTCCACCGGGTGTCGAGCCAGCTCCAGTGCCACACCTCCAGCAGCGGCGGCCTGCGCTTCATCGGCGCCACCCAGCTGACCTGGCCGCCGTACGGATGGTTGACCGACAGCAGCGCGCCAGCCTCCTCGCAGGCTTCGAGCCACCGGTCGGGCGGCTCGCGGAAGTCGATCCAGCCGATATCGCCGAGCGCGCCCGCGTGGCCGGCGGGCGTCGTGACCTCCTGGCCGGGCAGCAGCGTGACGCCGTGAGCCGCGGCCGTCGGGGCCAGCTCGGCGTGGTGGCTGATGGTGTTGTGGTCGGTCACCGCGACAAATTCCAGGCCGCGCCCGGCGGCGAACCGCGCGAGCTCGGACACGGTCATTACGCCGTCGGAGTGCACGGTGTGCGTGTGCAGGTCGCCTGCCAGCCAGCGGCGGCCGGGCATGGCGGGCAGCGCCCGAGGCGGCGGCCGATCGGTGAGCGGCGGCAGTTGCTCCGGTGCCCCGTCCGGCGCGAGCTCGCCCGGCGTGCCGGCGGTCTCGATGGTCACGCGGTAGTCGGTACCGCGCACGGGGATCCGGTGCAGGCCGATCACGAGCTGCCAGGTGCCGGGTTCGGGTTCTCCCGGCAGGTAGCCGGGCGTAGCCGTGGCGCTGGTGATGACGAACGACCGGCGGGCTCCGCCGGACCAGCCGCGAAACCCGGCCGCCCCCAGGCAGCCCAGGTCAAGAACGGCGCCGGATCGCTCGTACTCGAGTTCCGCCCGGAGCGCGCACGCACCGGGCGGGACCTCGAACGGCAAGTAGTGCCACGGTGAGGCGAACCGGTCCGTTAATGTCCAGTGCCCCGTGTGCCGCGTGACAGCCATGAGGTCATCTTGCCATCACGCAGCGTAGCGAACCCTTGCCGGCGCAATTCACCGCTCGCTAGTTCACCACGCGTTGACATCAGCCGTTGAGAACCGTCCGGAGGCCGCGATGCGGGCAATGATCCTCAAGGAATTCCGCCAGCTCAGACGTGGCCGGCGCACGCTCGCCATGATGATCGTGCTGCCGATCCTGCTGCTGGTGGTGCTCGGCTACGCTGCCAGCTTCACCGAACCCAGCGTCCGAGGACAACGGGCTGCCGGTGCCGATCTCGCACCTGTCGTGGTCGGCGGACAACGAGCACGTTGCCGTGTCCATCGCGGCGGCGGACGACAACGAGGGCTGGGACGTGTCCCTGGTGGACACCACGCAGGCGCGGTACTACCGCTCCGGCGCCGGGGTGGTGTCGGTACCGGTGACCGGCAGCCCGACTCCGCAGCAGAGCTACCTGCGCGAGGGCGTCTACCTGCCGAACGGCGACCTGTTCGTCAGCCGGGCCTGCTGCGGCGGTGATCCGGTGGTGAACAACTCGCGGCTGATGTGGGAGGTCAGCACCAGCGGCGTGCTGGTGCATCAGGTCGCGATCGGGTTCGCCAGTCTTGACCACACCAGCCTGGACGTCAGCGCGGACGGGCAGTGGCTGCTCTACCTGGCGGGCAACGACCTGTACGTGTCACAGGGCGGCGCGACCCCGAAGGAG
>JBOHCP010000509.1:0-4344 GCA_050698875.1 Streptosporangiaceae bacterium
CGCGGCACGCGAACCCGGAGCGCGCCGGGCCGGATGGTGCACTCGACCGGAACCGCCATGGACATGGCCTCGCCGTCCACGCCGACCGGGATCTGTGCGGCGTCGGCGGTGACAGCCACGCTTCGGGCAGTCAGCACGATCGCGCCGGTAGCGTGCGTGCCGCGGAACAGGCCTGCGGCCTGCCGGGCGCTTGCCACCTGAATGCCCACCACGCTGAGGACGCCGCCGTCCAGCCGGGCCCGTCGGCTCAGCCCGGCCAGGTCCCCTGTTCCGTACGGGTTGCTGGCGACTAGCAGAGCCTGGGGCGCGTTGATCTCCACGCCGGCTGCCCGCGCTCGCAGCCGTGCACCGCGCTCGCCCTGCAGCAGCGCCGGGAGCATGTCCAGCGTGGTCGCGAGCTTGTCGTTTCGGTAGGCGGGGGCGTCGACAACCTCGGCGTAGGCGCCGAAGGAGGCGTTGTTGACGAAGGCCCGGCCGCCGACCGTCCCCAGGTCGACCTGCAACTCGACGCCGTCGGGCAGCGCGTCCAGGCACGCAGCGGGGTCGTCACGATCCAGGCCGAGGTCTGCGGCGAAGTGATTCCGGGTTCCGGCCGTGATGACCATGAACGGGATGCCGTGCCGGGCAGCGACGCCGGCGACCAGGCCCTGCGTGCCGTCTCCGCCGGCGACGCCGAGCAGATCCGCGCCGCGAGCAACCGCCTCGTCCGCCACGGCAGCAACGTCGACTGCAGTGCCGCGCTCGAGCAGGAAGACCGTGGCGCCGAGCGCCTCGGCCTTGGCTTTCAGGTCGAACCTCGAGACCTTCCCGCCACCGGACATCGGATTCATGATCAGGAAGGGCCGTCGCGGCTGGGGCGAGTTCAGGCCCTCGGGCATCCGCCAGTTCGGCTGACCGGCGGTCAGCGCCGAGCGCGCGGTTATCGCTGCCAGCAGCCACAGGGCTGCGGACAGGATCGCCACCCACAGCAGGCCAGCGAACGCGTAGATCACGATCACGGCAACGGGCGAAAGCGCAAATACCGCCAGGCTCAGCCAGCGCAGGACACCGCGGTGTGACAAGAACCAGTAAGCGGCGGCCAGGCTCACCGCGGCCGCCGCAACTCCGACTCCGGCCATGACAACGCTGCGCAGCCCCGCGAATACGAGCAGCGTGACGATGGCCAGCCCGGCTAGCACGAGGCTCAGCCGCGCCAGCCAGCGCTCCGACCTGGCCGCAGCCACAAGCCCAACAGTAGCGGCCGGGCTGCTGGCTATTCTCGGGGCATGGGCACCGAACCACCAGCCGCAGCTGCCGCCGCGGCCGTCGAGGCCGCCGGGACAGCGGCACGCGCCGCCGCCCCGTCGCTTCGCGACGCGCCGGATGACGCGCTCGACGAGGCGCTGCGGCTCATCGCCCGCAGGCTCGGCCACCAGGCCGCGTCGGTGCTGGCCGCCAATGCCGACGACCTGCGGGCCGCCCGCGCGGACGGACTGCCCGAGGCGTTCGTGGACCGGCTCAGGCTGGACTCCGGCCGGGTGAGCGCGATGGCGGGCCAGCTCGACGCCCTGGCGGCGATCGCCTTGCCACCAGCCAGGACCGTGGTGCGCGACCTGCCCGACGGTCTCGAGCTGCAGGAGTGGCGGCGCCCAGTCGGCGTCATCGGAGCGAACTTCGAGGCTCGGCCCAACGTCGTGGTGGACATCGCCTCGCAGCTGATCAAGTCGCGCAACGCTGGGGTGCTGCGCACCGGGTCGAGCGCGATCCGATCTGCCGCGGCGCTCGTCGACGCCGTCGTGGGTCCGGCCATGGCGGCCGCCGGCCTGGATCCGGCTGCGGTCCAGCTCGTGCGCGTTCCTGGCCGGGAGGTCGCCGCGGCGCTGGTGCGCCAGCCCCGCCTGATCCCGCTGGTGATCCTGCGCGGCAGCGGGGAGAGCACCAGGGCGCTGGCGCGCGAGGCGGCGCTGCACGGCGTGCGCACGCTGGCGCACGCCGACGGAGGTGCGGTGATCTACATCGACCAGTCGGCCGACGTCGGCCTGGCCCTGCAGCTGATCGGGCGGAGCCTCGACCGGCTCGGCGTGTGCAACCGGCTCAACCTGCTGCTCGTGCAGCGCGCGTGCTGGCACGAGGTCGTCCCGCAGGTGACCACGCTGGCCGACAAGCTGCAGATCGCGGTGTCCCTGCCGCCGCATAGGCACCCGCTCGGCCACGAGTGGGCGCTGGCGGAGGGCGCGGAGGCGACGATCACGATCGCGCCGGCCAGTGGCGCCGCGGACGCGGCCGAGATCGCCAACCGGGAGACGTCCGGACTGGCCGCGTCCGTCGTCGCCGCGGATGAGGCCGCGGCGCGCCGGTTCCTGGACACCTATTCAGGAACGGGATCGTTCTGGAATTCATCGCCGCGTCTGCTCGACGGCTTCACGCTGCTATCTGTCCCGGAGACCGGGATCAACATCGATGTCGTGCCGGGCCCGCGCGGTCCGGTCACCTTCCGCGATCTCTACCTGCGCCAGTACGTCGTGCTGCCGAAGGAGTTCGCCGTGCGGCCGGGCGGCACTGACGCCTACGCCGGATAGACGACCAGCGACTCGCGGTGCACCGCGTGGATGCTGCGGACAACCCGCCGGGCAGCGGGATCGGTCGGCACCTGACCGTGCAGGAATCCCCTGTCGAGCAGGAACGCGGTGCACAGCTGCGGCTGCGCCAGCAGCAGCGAATCGGCCAGGTCGGTGACGCGCTCCGCCGACAGCGCCGCTAGCTGCGCGAGCGCCTCCTGGCTCGCCCGCGACGTGCCCGCCGCGAGCTCCCGGCAGTCCTGGTAGCTATCGGCGTCAAGCAGCGACGCGGGCGGGACGCCGGGGCCGGCCTGGTCCGCGGCGGTCGCATCGGCCGCGGCGGGGTCCGCTGCCGCGGTGCCAGCCGGCGCCGGGCCCGCGTATCTCAGCCGCAGCAGGATCGAGATCACGCACCCGACTTCCTGCGGGGAGAGGGCGCGCAGCAGCCGCAGGATGGCCGATGGCAGCGCCACGGAGCCACGGCCGAGCAGCCGTTCCGGGTGCCGGACGTCGAGCAGTTCGACGACCGCGCCGGCCGCGAACTCGCCGTCGACGCGCTTGACCCCCGACAGGAACAGCGTGCTGCCCGTCCGCAGGCTCTCTTCGGCCGCCCGGTTCACGTCGAGCGATCCGGCCGAGTAGGCCATACCGCCGATCCAGCGCCGGCCCGGCTCAAGCTGAGCTCCGGCGGCCCGGACGACGGTGCCCATCCGGGCTCGCGGGTTGAGGCTCCGGCCGACCACATCGGGCTCGCGCGCCGAGCCGACCGTGCACTCGACGCCGCAGCAGGCGGCCCTGGCGGCCGCGCTCAGTTTCGACCCCATGCCGCCGCGGCCGCTGCCGCCGGTGGTGACCCGGACTGCGCGCGCCTGCGCGGGGGTGAGCCGGTGGATCCGCTCGCTGAGGCTGGAGTCGCGGTAGGCGGCCCGCACGTCGGTGAGGAACAGCAGCCGGGACGCCTCGGCCGCGACGGCGACCGCCACGGCGACCTGATCGTTGTCAAGCGCCGACAGCGGGTCGGTCGCGTCATTGCCGTTGACGATCGGCAGCAGGCCGCGGCCGGCCGCCGCTCGCAGCAGCTGGCCGAGGTCGCCCATCGCGCGCGGCGACTCCAGGTCGCTGCGCGACACCAGGATCTGGCATACCTCCACGCCGACGGCCGCGGCCAGCTGCCGGTACAGCGCCATGAGGGCAGGCTGGCCCACGGCCGACGGCAGCGCCGCGTCGACCGCCTGGGGCCGGGCTTGCGGCGCATCGAACCGGCGCAGCGTCGCCGCGAGTCGCTCGTAATCGGCCACGTCGACCGCCGACCGTACGGAGCCGACTAGTGCCTGCAGCGCCTGGCCCGCGCCCGCCGTAGGACCCTCGAACGCCAGCAGCCGGCGGCCAAGCCGCGCTGCGCCTGAGGTGACGAGGATGATCTCGTGCCCGGCCCGCTGTGCCGCCGCGATCTGGCTGACCAGCCCCGCGATCACGTCGAGCGCCAGCCCGTCCCGGCTGGCGATGGAGCTGGAGCCGAGCTTGATTACCTGTCTCGTCACGGATACCCACGAACGGTGCGTGCGCGGGAAACCTCCGCGCAAATGATCATTCTCGACGCTATCACGGACGATCACTCGCGCTGGTGCAGCGCAGGTCGGCCGCGCCGCGCCAGCGGCGCGTGCAGTCGGCCGGCGAGCGCGAGAGCGTCAGGGATGTGCTCGGGCACGGCGCCGCAGCGCGAGCGCGCTGCCGCCCGCGAGGGCGCCGATGGCCATCAGCGCTACGCCGCCGGCGGCGAGCCCGGCGCTGGTAGGCGACGTAGGGG
>JBOHCP010000510.1:0-4342 GCA_050698875.1 Streptosporangiaceae bacterium
CTGAACAAGCCGGCCGGCGACAAAACTGACCCGCGATCACAGGCTCCGGTTCGCTGCCGCGCGCCCGCTCAGGTAGGTGATTTTCTGGTTAGTTGTCCTGGACCCGGCCGCTGTCATCGTCGTCCATGAAGTTCACCTAGTAGCCGCCAGCCTCGGCGTACGGCATGGTCGCCTGGTAGTACTCGCGCACCCAGCGGATCCGGTCAGCGTCGCTTGCCGGGTCTTGCCAGGCGGCAACGATGATCTGGGCGAAAGTGGCGTCGCGGTAGGCGAATGCGGTCTCATCCCGTCCGACCCGGCGGCAGGCACCGTTGATCGGGTACAAGTGCATCGTCGCGCTCACCTCAGGAACCTCCGCGCCGTGGATCACGTGCTGCTCGATCGCGGCGTCAGACAGCTCGTGGACGAAGCAGCCCTTCCAGTGGCTGCGGATGCCCTTGGGGAACAGCGCGTCGAACGCGGTGTTGAGCGCGGGATAGGGCATCGGGCTGGCCATCTCCGCGACGACCGGCGCGATCTCCCGGAACGGCGCCATGGCCCGTTCGCCCTGAGACACGGGCCCGGCCCAGTGGACGATGGCCGCGCAGAAGGTATCGCCGACCCGGTCAGCCGGTATGAACGGCAGCGGCGGCGCCATCTGGAAGGCCGGGAACGCACCGTAGGGCTCCGGCGCGTCCGGGATGAACTCGGCGAAGAACCGCAGGACGTCGCGCGCGGACTCTAGCTCGTAGAGGAAAATCCCGGCGTAGACGTCAGCGACCGGGTGCAGCTGGAACTCGAACGACGTGACCACCCCGAAGTTGCCGCCGCCGCCGCGGAGCGCCCAGAACAAGTCGGCGTTCTCGGCCGAGTTTGCTGTCAGGACGCGCCCGTCGGCGGTGACAACCTGCGCCGCGCGCAGGTTGTCGATCGACAGGCCGTACCGGCGCGACAGGTACCCGATGCCGCCGCCGAGCGTCAGTCCCCCGACACCCGTGGTCGAGACGATGCCGCCGGTGGTCGCCAGGCCGAACGCGTGCGCGGCGTAGTTGAAATCCCCCCACGTCGCGCCGCCGCCGACGCGGTCCGTCGCCGTCAGTGGGTCGACGTAGACCGATCGCATCGGCGACAGGTCGATCACCACCCCGCCGTCGCAGGTGCCATATCCCGGCGCGCTATGCCCGGCACCGCGCACGGCGAGCGCGAGTCCGCTGTCCCGGGCGAAATTCACTCCCGCGACGACGTCGGCTACCTGCTCGGCCCGGATCACGACCGCCGGATACCGGTCGAACATCCCGTTATGCACTGCCCGTGCCTCGTCGTAGCCAGGGTCTGCGGCAGTGATGACCTCCGCGCGGACCTGCTCGCGGAGTTGTTCCACCGTGGGCCTGGTGATGACAGTCATGATCCCCCCAGAAGGTGCCGACGCGTGGTGGCTATCCCGGCAGTTCAGCAGCCGGGTGCAGGCCCGCCGAGGGTGGTGTGGAGATCATGTGGAGTACCGCGCGGCATCGGCTGGCGCGGCCCGCGGTGAGCGGCCAGGATGGGACGCGGCGTCAACCACGGTGGTGGCGACCAGGAGGGCAGATTCGATGTCCAGCGCATCGGCGTGGCCGGACGACCGGCGCATTACCGTGACGGACCTGCAGGCAGCGACCGACCGCGGTGAGCGGTGGTCGATGCTCACCAGCTACGAGGTGCTCACCGCGGGCATCTTCGAGCAGGCCGGGGTGCGCGCCCTGCTCGTGGGGGACACCAGCGCCGAGCTGGTGCTCGGGCATAGCAGCACGCTGCCAGTCACCATGGCTGAGCTCATCAGCATGACCAGGGCGGTCGTCGCAGGAACCCGGACGGCACTGGTGGTGGCCGACCTTCCGTTCGGCAGCTACCAGGCCGGGCCGGAGTTCGCACTGGCGAACGCGGTCAGGCACCTCAAAGAGGGCGGCGCCCAGGCGGTCAAGCTGGAGGGCGGCGGCCGGGTCCTGCCCCAGGTCCGGGCGCTGGTCGCCGCGGGCATCCCGGTTATGGGCCACCTCGGGCTGACAACGCAGAGCGTGAACGTGCTCGGCGGAATGCGCCGGGTGCAGGGCCGTGGCGACGCCGGCGGGCAACTGCTCGCTGACGCCCTCGAGCTGGAACGAGCCGGCGCGTTCGCAGTCGTCCTGGAGTCCGTGCCGGCCGACCTGGGCAGCAGGGTGTCCGCCGCGCTCGGAATCCCTACGGTCGGCATCGGCGCCGGGCCAGGATGCGACGCGCAGATTCTGGTATGGCAGGACATGGCTGGCCTGACGGCGGGCCGCCTGCCGCGGTTCGTCAAGCGGTACGGCGACATGCGCGCCTTCCTGCTGACAGCCGCCCGCCGGTACGTGAGCGAGGTCGCCGCGGGCAGCTATCCCGATCACGAGCACAGCTATGCCTAGCGCACGGCAGGGGGACCAGGGTCAGGTCGTCGGCGCGCCTCGCCCTAGGCTCCCGGCATGAGCAGCCTGCCAGCGGATATCACCGTCCCCGGTCGGCCCGAGGTGGTCGAGGTAGCAGCCGGGATTTACGCCTACGTCCAGCCGGACGGCACGTGGTGGATCAACAACACCGGGTTTCTCGTCGGCCCGCAGGGAGTCATCAGCATCGACTCCTGCTCGACCGAACGGCGTACCCTGGCCTACCAGCGTGCGATCGCGACGGTAACGCCAGCGGCCGTGCGGGCGGTCGTGAATACCCATCACCACGGCGATCACACCTTCGGGAACTGCCTGTTCCCTGGCGCGGCCATCATCGGCCAGGACCGCACGCGCGCCGAGGCGATCGCCTTCGGCCCGCCACGTGACCTGCCGGTCTGGGACGGACCCGACTGGGGTGACCTGAGCCTCGACCCGCCGTTCATCACCTTCACGGAGGGACTGACCGTGCACGCCGGGGCCGTGCGCGCGGAGGTGCGCCACGTCGGCACTCCCGCGCATACGACGAACGACTCGCTCGTCTGGATCCCCGAGCTGTCGGTGCTGTTCTGCGGTGACCTGATCTTCAATGGCGGCACCCCGTTCCTGCTCATGGGCTCGGTCGAGGGAGCAATTGAGGTAATCGAGCGGGTCGTGGCACCGCTCGGCGCGGCGACGATCGTGCCCGGCCACGGCCCGGTCTTCCGCGACCCCGGGCCGATCGAGGCCACGCTGGATTACCTGCGGTTTGTTCTCGGTGTCGGGCGTAGCTGCGCCGCGGCCGGCGTGCCACCGCTGGAGGCCGCCCGGGCCACCGACCTCGGCCGGTTTGCCGCCTGGGCAGACGCCGAGCGGATCGTCGGTAATCTGCACCGCGCCTGCGCCGAGATTGCCGGGACGCCGCGCGGTGCGCCGATCGATGTCGCGGCGGCCCTGGCCGACATGGTCGCCTACAACGGCGGCGCGCCGCTGACCTGCCGGGCGTGACGCGGTGCAACTTCGCCGCGACTGGCAGCTGATCCTGCGTGAGCGTGCCGCCGGATACGCGCGGATCGCGAGCGCCAACATCGGGCGCGAGTTTCCCTCGCACATCCTGCACACGATGAGCGGGCCAGGTGACTTTCCGCACCGGCCCGCCGACCGCACTCCGGTGTTCTTCGGCAGCCTGGACTGGCACTCCTGCGTAGAGATGCACTGGCTGCTCGTCCGGCTGCTACGGGTCGCGCCGGACGACATTCCCGCGGACGAGATCCGGGCACTGCTGCATGCGCAGTTCACCGCGGGAAAGCTGCGAGCCGAGGCCGAGTTCGTCACGGGGGGCAGCGGGCGGAGCGAGCGGCCCTACGGCTGGGCGTGGGCGCTAGCGCTGATTCAGGAGCTGTCTGAACTCGGGGACGCAGACGCGACGCTGTGGCTGACCGCGATGGCGCCTCTCGAAGCGGCCCTCACGACGGAATTCCTTCGGTGGCTGCCCAAGGCAACCTATCCGGTGCGTTACGGTGTCCACCCCAATAGCGCGTTTGCCTTCTCCATCCTGCTGCCGTACGCCCGGCGCAGGTCGGCCACGCTTGCCGATGCGGTGACGGCCAAGGCCCGTGAGTGGTTCAGCCACGACACCGGCTGGCCGGCCCGGTTCGAGCCGTCCGGCCACGACTTCTTGTCCCCTGCGCTCACCGAGGCCGAGCTGATGGCGCGGCTGCTCCCAGCACCGGAATTCGCGTCGTGGCTGTTCGAGTTCCTGCCGGGCATCGAAGATCGCAAGCCGGAGACGCTCTTCACGCCCGCCATCGTCTCCGATGCAAGGGAGGGCCAGATCGCACACTTGCACGGGCTGAATGCCAGCCGGGCCTGGTGCTGGCGGCGGCTGGCCGAGAGTCTGCCGCCCCGCGACGCCCGGATATACCCGGCGGCCCGGGCCGCCTCGACAC
>JBOHCP010000511.1:0-4340 GCA_050698875.1 Streptosporangiaceae bacterium
CGGGCTAGCCCGTGCCCTGTTCCTCACCCGGCTGCACGACAAGTTCCTGCGCACCGGCCTGGCCCGCCTCGCCAGCCCCGCCGATCCCGGCCTCGCCGCCGCCAGCCGCGCCTGCACCCGCGCGATCGACGACCTCGCCACCCAAGCCGGCCTCGCCGCCTGACCCCCGCGGCCATCAAGCCGGCAAAGCCGACCGGAAAACACCAGACTTGACTCAAAATCAAAGACCACAACCACCCAAGCTTGCTAGCCGCCGTCTTTGGCCTGCGCCCCTTGCGGGACCGGCGATGCGGCTCTGGGTATCGCTGGTGAGCAGCGTAGCGGCTGGTGCTGCCAGGCGTGCATCCCTGTTCGCTGTCAGCGATTACGCCACCTGCTTGCCGCACGCCGAGCAGATGCCCTTGATCCGCCGCGTCATCGGGTGACGGCATGGCTCGGCAGCTGGTGTCGCTGTGCGGGTGACGTCCGGCGCTCCCTGGCAATCGCCTGGCCCGGCTCGCGTGCCTGGCGCGCCGTGGTGACCTTGGCCTCGATCTCGCCGGGCGTCTCGGGCCGGGCGCCGAGCCCGCGGCGGATCAGCTCGCCGAGCGGGATCCCGGATCCGGTGACGGCCGCGGCGAGGTCGTCGCTGAGGTACACGCTGGTGCGTCTGCCCACGCATCCCATTGTGGTACCTAGTCGTCCTGGGTACCACAATCAGCGGCCCTGCGCGCGCGCGTTATGCAGCTTCGACCGGTCGAACGAACGCCACGCCTCGCGTGTGCGGCGATCCGGCAAACCCGGCGAAGCAAGATCACGCAGGCGGGGCCGCTGGTTGCCTAAGATGCGCTGGTGGGTTTTCCTCCGGAGGCTGACTGGCTTCGCTGGGCTGGCGTGACGGTTGCCCTGGCGGGTGTGGTGATCGCGTCGCCTGACGGCGTTGCGGAGGCGTGGCGGGAGTTCACTGCCGTACGCGGCCGGGTGCGGGACTGGCTGGCACGCTTGGTGCCGTTCGTCCACGGCCGGCCGGTTACAGTCGCGCTGCATGCGGCCGACTTCGGTGTTGCCGCTGAGTCCTTGTCCGTAGTTGTTTGCAGGGATTGGGAGCCTGAAGCCAGCGACGCGCGGAAGATCGAGGTGCTGCATCAGCAGGTTGACCTGCTCATCAGCGAGGTCGGCCGGCTCCGGAACGATGTCGGCGAGCAGGTGTCCGGGCTCAGGGCCGAGGTCCGGCAGGCCGAGACGGGGTTGCGGCGAGAGCACGCCGGTCTTGCCAGCCGGGTCGAGCAACGTGCTCGGCGGTCGGCGCGGGTTGACGCCCGCGGGCTGTGGCCGGTCTGGTTCGGCATTCTGCTGACCGGGATACCTGGCGAGATGGCGGCCGTCCCGGCTGTCGGGTGGACGGCGCTGGCTGTCGCTGTCGGGGTCACCGGCTGGCTGGGGTGGCGGGTGCGCTTCCGGCCGTGACCAGCGGCGACCGGCCGGCGGTACCCGCCTGGGCGCGGATCAGCCCGTCCCGGCACCGGGAGTCCGTGAAAGAACCAGGGTGTTCTAGCACGCAGGTGTTCTATACTGGGTGCGTGCAGTGGACGGTGATCTGGCATCCGGCCGTGGCCGAGTAGCGCACGACCCTGGACGACGACACCTACCAGCAGGTCATCGCGGCGCTCCGCGAACTGCGCGGCAGCGGCCCCGCGCTGGGCCGGCCACTGGCCGACACGGTGAAAGGGTCACGGCACAAGAACATGAAGGAACTGCGGCCAGGATCATCCGGGCGCAGCGAGATCCGCATCCTGTTCGCGTTCGACCCGGCCAGGCAGGCAGTCCTGCTGGTCGCCGGCGACAAGGCAGGACGGTGGGAGCGCTGGTACAAGCGGAACGTCCCACTCGCCGATGACCGGTTCGACGAGCACCTGGAGCGCATGAGAAAGAGGAGAGACGAGGATGGCTGAGCAGCACTGGCCGACGCTGGAGGAGATCGAGGCCGCCGACGCCGGCCGGATCGACGAGGCGAAGGTCGCGCGGCACCGGTCGCGGATGCGCGCCGAGATGCGGGCGCACCGGCTCGCCGAGATCCGCCGCGCCCGCGGGCTCACCCAGACCGACGTCGCCGGGCAGATGCGCGTATCGCAGCGGCGCGTGTCCGCCGTAGAGCACGGGGACATCGAGCGCGCCCAGCTCGGCACCGTCGTGTCCTACGTAGAGGCGCTCGGCGGCCGCGTCGAGATCGTCGCCGACTTCGGCGACGAGCGGCTCATCGTCGGCTGACGGAAACACGGAGGGACAAAGCCGATGTCAGGATGCCCGGCCTGGAAAGGCCCGGCCGTCATGCTGCGCGACTACCCGGCACCGGACCTGTGGTGCGTGCTGCAGTGCGAGCGGGAAGAACAGCGGCGCCTCGGCCGCAACTACCACGGCCAGCAGTGGCTGGCGAACATCGAGGCGGAGTGGGAACGCCGCGGCGTGTGCTCAAGCTGCTTCGAGCAGATGAGCCAAGAGAACCCGCGGGCGCTCGACCTCCTGCGGCGCGTCAGCGACCTGGAGGCCGAGAACGAGGAGCTGCTGGCCCGCCTGGACCAGCCCGTGCGCATCGGATTCGGCCCGCCCGGTGCCTGACGGGCACTGGGCAGAACGAAGGCGCCCGGTCAGTGCCGGCTTACGGGCCGGGCAAACCAGCTGCCCGGCTGGCGCGTCTATACGGCATGTCATCCTTTGACCCTTACGACAGCCGGGCACGCGAGCGTGACCCGCAGGCCTCACTGCCTGTCCCCGCGCAAGCCCGGGGATACCCCGCACACCGCAGCCACGCCGCTCCCGCTACGCGCCCTGTCCCGTCGGCTGGCGGGATGACCAGCGCCGCATCCTTCTGGTACATCCTCCAGTGCATAGCGTTCGGCGCCGGGTACTTCGCCAAGGTGCCCGCCAAGAAGGCACTCCAGGACGCGGGCATGGCGGAAATGACGAGCTGGGAGCGGTTCTGGTACGTGCTCCAGTGCATCCCCTTCGGTGCCGGGTATTTCGCGAAGCTGCCAGTCGCGAAAGCACTGTCGGAGATGCAGTCCGCGCCCGGGGTGCGCTACTAGCAAGCCCGTCTATACCGCCGTCCGGCCACGCGATCAGAACGGTGGTTCGTCCGAGAATCCGCTGTCAGCAGACCCGCCCGCCCACGGGTCCTCGGCGGGCGCGCCTGCTCGCCCAATCTTGATGACGTGAACTTGCACCGCCATATTGGACTCGTGGCCGAGGATGACTGGCTGGACCCCTACTACGCCAGGGCGCAGGAACGTCTGGAGCGCGAGCACGCATTGAGGCAGGGGATCGAGCAAGCGACAGCTGAGCGGGTGACCGCTAACCGGGCCACCCTCGCGGCAGCTGAAGCCAGCCTCGGAGATGCATTTCACCGGACCCATGCAGCGCTGATAGCCGCAGAGCCGCAGCGGCCGCGATTGCTGGCGTGGCTGCCGCGACCGCGCCGGAAGGCGGACCGGTCGATGACGGGAACTTCCGCGACCGGGTGTGGTATCAGGCCGTCACGGCAGCCGGGATCTGGCGTTTCCCGCCGCGGGTCATGCGGCACACTGCGGCGTCATGGCTGGTGCAGGACGGGGATCCGCTCTACGACGTCCAGGCGCTGCTCAAACACGAGTCGTTCGCCACGACTCAGCGGTATGCGCATCTGGCACCGGACGCTCACAGCCGGGTGCTTGAATCGTGGGCGTCCTGGCGCACCTGTGGCGCACGACGTGAAGGAGGGCCGCTGCTCATGACTGCTGAAGTCGCACGAAACAGCCCTCTGACCTGCAAGTTCGCTAGGTGGGCCTGGGAGGACTTGAACCTCCGACCTCTTCCTTATCAGGGAAGCGCTCTAACCGTCTGAGCCACAGGCCCGCAGCGGTGCCGACTAGGCCCGTGCGTCCGCCACGCGGGCTTACGTTACCGCAAGCCTGGACGTCCCGCTTAGTCAGTCTCCTTCAGCGTGACCTCTATGCCCCCGGTGAGGCTTGTGACCAGATTGTACAGGGCCGCGCCGACCGTGGCCAGTGCGGTGAACAGGACCGCGTTGATGGCGCCGATGAGGGCCGTGTAGCCGAGCACGCGCTTCGCGCTGAACCAGGCCGCCGCGTTCGATCCCGGATGGTTCTTGGTGTAGGTGACCAGGCCGATCGTGACCTCGATCTTGTGGAATACCCCGAGCTTGTTCAGCGTGTACCAGACGATTGCTACCGCCACAAACAGGACAACAAAGCCGACCAGTGAGAGCAGGGAGCTGAACTTCATCACCGACAGCGGCTCGATCCGCTGGAGGTTCAGCAGCGCTGTTCGGGCCGGCGGCCCTGGTTGCGGCGCAGGCCGGGTAGCCG
>JBOHCP010000512.1:0-4333 GCA_050698875.1 Streptosporangiaceae bacterium
CAGGGACCGGGCGGCCAGTCAGTCAACACAACGGACAGCCAGGCAGAGCTCTCCTTCGACCTGGCAAGGTCGGCTGCCCTGCCGCCGGTGCTCAAGGAGCGCGCCCTCGCCACGCTGTCGGACCGGCTGTCCGGCGGCGTCATCACCGTGACCGCCAGTGAGTACCGGTCGCAGCTGCGCAACCGGCAAGCGGCGGCGGCCCGGCTCAGTGCCCTGCTCACCGCGGCGACCGCGGCACCGAGGCCGGCCCGGCGGGCCACCCGGCCGACGAGAGCGTCGGTCGAGCGGCGGCTCGCGGACAAGCAGCGGCGCAGCACGGTCAAGCGGCTCCGCCGGCCAACCGAGGACTGAGGTCGGCGGAGCGTCGACCTGGCCCCGGCACGCTGAGCAGTGGGGATTCAAGCGGTACTGGGTGGCGGAGCACCACACCATGCCCGGCATCGCGAGCTCGCGTGCGCCGACCACGGTGCGCGCTTGCCACTCGCTACCCTTGATCGGTGAGTACCGCGCCGGGCAAGGACGAGGGCGGTCGGCCCGCCCGCTCCGCCCGCTCCGGTGCCGGAGGAGCCCGTCGGGCCGGATCCGCACGGCCCCAGCGCGGCCCTGCCCGCACGGGCGGTCCGGGCGCAGGCCGTTCCCGCACCGCTGCCCGAGTCAGCGCCGAGCGCACCGAGTCTGACCGCCGCCGCCGCGAACTGTCCCAGAACTACCTCCGCAGCCAGCAGGCCGCTGGCCAGTTCCTCGCCGCGGTGCGGCCCGATCCGGGCGGTCTGTGCGTGGAGGTCGGCGCGGGTGAAGGCATCCTGACCGCGCGACTCGCCGTGCTGTTCGACGAGGTCGTCGCCTACGAGATCGACGAGAGCCTCGCGGGTCGGCTCTTGGCGAGGGTGGCCGACCGGCCGAACGTCCGCGTCGTGCTGAGCGACTTCCTCGCCACCCGGCCGCCGTCCCGGTCATTTCAGGTCGTGGGTAACGCGCCGTTCTCGCTCACCGCTCCGATCGTCGAGTGGTGCCTGCGAGCGTCCCGGATGACCGGAGCCACCCTCATCACCCAGCTGGAGTACGCGCGCAAGCGGACCGGCGGCTACGGACGCTGGACACAGCTCACGGTCACCACGTGGCCGCAGTTCAGCTGGCAGCTCGCGGGCACGATCGCGCGGACGGAGTTCCGCCCGGTGCCCGGGGTGGACGCGGGCATCCTGCGGCTAGCTCGCCGGGCCGAGCCGCTGATCAGCCAGCCGCGGCTGGCGGCATATCGGCGGCTGGTGCAGGCAGGCTTCAGCGGGATCGGCGGCTCCGTGCAGGCTTCGCTGCGCCGGTCCTATCCGCAGGAGCAGGTGGCGGCGGCCTGTGGCGGGGCCGGGGTGGACCGGCGCACGGTCGTCGCGTACGTGAGCCCGGACCAGTGGGTCCAGATCTTCCTGGCGCTCGACGGCCGGGCCGGCAGGCCAGGGGCTCCCCGGCCAGCGGGTCCTCGCGTCGGCCCCGGCCAAACCGCCCGGCCCCACCACTGACGATGCTTTCGGCATCGACGGGCCGGCTGTCGGGTCCGCCGCGCGGCTCAGGGCGTTACCGCGACGCTGGTCTCGCGTCAGTCAGGGCGCCGTAGTACCGGTCCGACCGTACTTGTCCTCCAGCCGCACCACGTCCTCGCGCCAGCCAGGCTGAGCGGTCGATGCCTCCACGACGATCAGATCAGTGATGGCCGTGATCCGGTGGACGGTGCCGGGCGGCAGGTGAATGGTGTCTCCCGGCCCGAAGTGCTGGCTGACGAGCGCGTCTGCGGACGGCCCGTACTCGACCAGGGCTGCACCGGACAGCACGTACTGGGTTTCGTCCTTCTCGCGGTGGTACTGCAGGCTCAGCGCGTGCCCGGCCGTGACGTGAAGGATCTTTCCGACGTACTTGCCGTCCATCCCGGCGAAGATCACCTCATGGCCCCAGGGCTTGTCCTGTCGCGGAGCCTGATACACCTCGGCGACGGGTCCCCATGCGGACTGACTGACGGTTGACTCAAATGTCACGGGTGGCTGCTCCTGTCCCGGCCATCACATGTCGCAGAGCGCGCTGGATGACCATCCTAATGACCGGGGCGTGAGCTCTGGCGTGCGCCGCCTACCGGGCCGCCGCGGATCCGACCGCCGGACCGCGCAGGCTGCCCAGGCGGTCGGCCGCGTCGGCCAGCACCTCGTCCCGCTTGCAGAAGGCGAATCGCACCTGAGTCCGCCCCGCGGCCCGGTCATCGTAGAAGACGACGTTCGGCACAGCGACGACCCCGCAGCGGTGCGGCAGGGTGCGGCAGAACTCCAGGCCATCGGATTCGCCAAGAGCGCGGATGTCGGTGGTGATGAAGTAGGTGCCCTGCGGGACGAACACCTCGAAGCCCGCGGAGCGCAGCCCGGCGGCGAGCAGATCGCGCTTGCGCCGCAGGTCTTCCGACAGCCCGGCGAAGAAGGCGTCAGGAAGCGCGAGCCCGGCCGCGATGGCGTACTGGAATGGCCCGCCGCTGACGAAGGTGAGGAACTGCTTGGCAGTTCTGACGGCCGTGACCAGATCGGGAGTTCCGGTTACCCAGCCGATCTTCCAGCCGGTGAAGGAGAACGTCTTGCCGCCGGAGCTGATCGTGAGGGTGCGCTCTCGCATACCCGGCAGCGTCCCTATCGGAATGTGCTCTCCGTCGAAGACGAGGTGCTCGTAGACCTCATCGGTGACCACGAGCAGGTCGTGCCTGACCGCCAGTTCGGCGATCGCGGTGAGCTCCGCCCTGGTGGCGACCATGCCCGTGGGGTTGTGCGGCGAGTTCAGCAGGATGAGCCGGGTGCGGCTGGTGACGGCGTCTCGCAGCGCGTCGAGGTCGGGCCGGAACAGCGGTGGCCGCAGCGTGACCGGCACTCGCCGCGCACCCGCCATGGCGATGCACGCGGCGTAGGAGTCGTAGTACGGCTCGAGCGCGATCACCTCGTCACCGGGCTCCAGCAGCGCGAGCATGGCAGCGGCGACGGCTTCAGTCGCTCCGGCGGTGACCAGTACTTCGGTGTCACGATCGACGTCGAGCCCGTAGAACCGCTTCTGGTGAGCGGCGATCGCGGTCCGCAGCTCGGGGATCCCCGGCCCCGGCGGGTACTGGTTTCCGAGGCCGGCGAGCACCGCGTCGGCCGCGGCTCGGGCGAGGTCTGCCGGGCCGTCGGTGTCAGGGAAGCCCTGGCCGAGGTTGACCGACCCGGTCTGGGCCGCCAGCGCCGACATCTCGGCGAAGATCGTCGTGCCCATCCCGGCTAGTGCGCTGTTGAGCAGTGCTCGAGTCATGACCGGCCTTCCGCCACCGGGCGGGCCCGCCAGCCGGGTCGCCGACGGTGACCGTCACCGCCCGACGCAGCGACGATACCGGTAGTCAGGCGCCAGGGCCGAGCGGCAGTGGCGCACACGCACGAGCGGCCCCGGGGTCCCCGGGGCCGCCCATCTTTTGTAGTGCGGATGATTTGCGCAGCGCCTGTGAATTACGTGTCCTATCCGGCTGCGCGCCGGAACCCCGCTAGAGCGGACGGACTTGCTCGGCTTGCGGGCCCTTCGTGCCCTGTCCGGCGGTGAATTCGACGCGCTGATTCTCCTGCAGGCTGCGGAAGCCGTCGACCTGAATCGCGGAGTGGTGCACGAAGACGTCGGCGGTGCCGTCATCTGGAGCGATGAATCCGTAGCCCTTGTCTGCGTTGAACCACTTCACGGTGCCCTGAGGCATGTGCCTTCTCCTACTGCGTGAAACTACGGGATCCACGGACGAGGATCCTGGGCTGCTGAACGTACTGAACGCGAATGCAGCCATCTCTATCAAACACCATGACCGCCCGGGGTGTTACCGGGTCTGGCTAGTTAACAAATTCCGCCTGGCACGGAAACGGCACGGCAGCGAATGTAGGTCGACTACGGTCAATTTCCGGCTATGCAGCTACATGCTTGGGCAGCGTGGCAGGCGGAAGCGGCAGCTCAACCGGCTGACCGAGGTGATCGAGGCGGATTCGAGCTCGAGGCCGCCGAGGCGAACGGACCCGCTGCCCTCGTCTGGGGGTCACGCGCTAGTCGGCAAACAGCCCGGCCGTCCGCAGCGGTTTCGCAGGTACGTGCGATGGGGTGAACGCGTCAGTCAGGCACCGGCCCGCGCCAAGGGGGCACGGCCGAGCGCTGAGTGGAAGGAGCGCGATGGCTGCCACCCCCGCTCTCTCGTCGGCCCGCCGCCCACGCGGTGGCATGCCCGGCTTCCCTGATCGTTCCCCCGCATGGATGCCTGTTTGGTGTTGCTCCAGCAACACCAGATCGGCATTCATGCGGGGCGCGGGGG
>JBOHCP010000513.1:0-4329 GCA_050698875.1 Streptosporangiaceae bacterium
GCGACGACGTAGCCGCCGTCGCCGCGGACGTCGATCATCGGCCCGACTCTGCCCGCGCTGTTGCCAATTGGCCGAGTGTCGAGCGCGGCGAAGTACCGGTGCAGGCCGCCGCTGGGCGTGTGCACCGAATAGGTCGCAGGCAGCGGCTGCCCGGCCCGCCCGGCGAGCACGCGCAGCACGTCCAGGCCATCGCGCACGCCCCGCTCGGCCGCCCAGGACTCAGGCACCTGCCCGCCGTGCTCGGGCGTGTCCAGGTCAATCACAACTACCGGCAGTTTCAGCGGTTCATAGAGCTGACACCGACCATCGCGGGCGCGGCGCAAGGCCCGCCCCTTGTTGTGGACCGAGCCACGGGTACAGCGCTGGCGCGAGACCGGCGAGGTGCCCGCGCCGGTCAACCGGCTCGGAAATCCCGAACGCTCGCCCCAGCATCCGGAGATCCGTCGTCGCCGGCCGCGCCCCGCCTCGCATGAACGCCAGCGGACGATGCCAGGACGGCATCGCGTGCGGCGGCACCGCCAGACCCGGCGGCGACTGGACAGTGTGTCAGTCGTGCCGGATGGTGCGTCGTATGAACAGCGATTGACTGTAGCGCGAGCAACACTGTAGCGTGGGCTGCATGACTCGGGAGGAGGCCGAACAGATGCTCATCGAGTGGGCAACCGTCACGCGGGACCGCGATAACCGGATCCGCTGGGCCGTCGCCGCCGGCGTGAGCAAGCACCGCGTCTGGGTGCTCACTGGCATTGCGCGCACAACCATCGACCGCGTCCTGGCGGAGTCCGGCACCGTGGCGGAGGCAGGCTTATGACGGCCCCCGACTACGAGGCGCTGGAAGCCCGCGTGGCCGACCTGGAGCGCACCAGGTACCGGGATCGGGAGGAGGCGCTTCCGCAGCAGATCGCCGCCGTCTCGTTCGGCGTATCTCGCATGCACGCCGAGATGTCGGAGACTCTCCCCGAGCACGGGGAGCAGCTTGCCGCGATCCGCCTGGAGCAAGAACGCCAGCGGGACATGTTCGGATCGCTCGGCCGCGGCCTGCCCCGAGGGCCCAGCAATGGCCCAGCAGGGGGCGAAGATGATCACTGAGACGCCGCCAGCCGCCCCGCCGATTCGGCGTTGCGGCTGGTCAGGGGCGGAGGCTCGGGGATTTGAACCCCGGATGGGCGTGAACCCAAACCGCATTAGCAGTGCGGCGCCATAGACCGGACTAGGCGAAGCCTCCTGGTAGCCCTACCGGGCCGGCCCCTAGGCTACCGGTCCGGGCCAGGCCACAGCAAAGGGCCTCGCGGCGCGCAGCCGGGCACCCCTAGCCCTAGCGAGCCTCGATGACCTCATACTCGCCGTTGGCATAGGCGTCCCGCATCCGGGTTTTGGCGAACTTGCCAACGCTCGTCTTCGGCACCTCGGCGATGAAGGACCAGCGCTCCGGCAACTGCCAGCGCGGCACCCGATCGGCGAGGAAGACCCGCAGCTCGTCGGCGCTGACTGTCGCGCCTTCGGCCAGGACGATCGCCGCCAGCGGCCGCTCGCCCCACTTCTCGTCCGCCACGCCTATCACGGCCGCCTCGGCAACCGCCGAGTGAGCCATCAGCGCGTTCTCCAGCTCCATCGATGAGATCCACTCACCGCCGGACTTGATGACGTCCTTGGCCCGATCGGTCAGCGTCACGTAGCCGAGCGGATCGATCTTGCCGACGTCACCGGTTCGCAGCCAGCCGTCATGGAACTTCGTCGGGTCGTCGTCCTTGTAGTAAGAGCCCGTGACCCACGGCCCGCGGACCTGGATCTCGCCGACAGTCTCGCCATCGCAGGGCAGCTCGACGCCGCCATCGCCCATCAGCCGGTGCTCGACCTGGCACATGAGCCGTCCCGCCGTGTCGCGATACTGCCAGGCCTGTTCCTCCGGCAGGCCGGCGGGCGGACGCGCGACACTGCCGAGCGGCGACGTCTCCGTCATCCCCCAGGCCTGCAGGATGGTGACGCCGAGCTCCTTCTCATAAGCCTCGATGAGGGAGTGCGGCACAGCAGAGCCGCCACACGGCACCAAGCGCAGCGACGACAGGTCCCCGCCGTTTGCCCGCACGTGCTGCAGCAGGCCGTTCCAGATGGTGGGAACCGCGCCGGCGATGGTGGGCCGCTCCGCCTCGATCAGCCGCACCAGAGGCTCTGGCTGCAGGAACCGATCCGGCATGATCAAGGACGAGCCGGCCAGCATGGCGGCATACGGCAGGCCCCACGCGTTGGCGTGAAACATCGGCACGACCGGAAGCACGCGGTCGACGTCCGACAGTCCGAAGACCGAGTTCATGCAGACTGCCATCGAGTGCAGGTGCATCGACCGGTGGCTGTAGACAACGCCCTTGGGCAGGCCGGTCGTCCCGCTTGTGTAGCACATGGCAGCGGCCGAGCGCTCGTCGACATCGGGCCAGTCGAACGCGGTCGGCTGGTCGGCCAGCAGGGCCTCGTAAGAATGCACGGGGCGCCCCAGCGCCGCGAGCTCGGCCGGAGGCACGAACCCGGTCTCGCCCTCAGCAGCCGTGACTATGACATGCCTGATGGCCGGCGCGTGCGGCAGCACCCTGGCTAGCAGTGGCACCAGGGTGGCATCCACGATCACGACGTCGTCGCCCGCGTGATCGGCGATGTAGCCGATGACCTGCGGATCGAGCCGCAGGTTCAGGGTGTGCAGCACCGCCCCCATCGAGGGGATCGCGAGGTAAGCCTCCAGGTGCTCGGCGTTGTTCCACATCAGCGTCGCAACCCGCTGGTCTCCGTCGACGCCGAGCGATCGCAGGGCGTTCGCGAGCTTCGCGACCCGCGCGCCCGTCATCCCGTATTTCTGGCGTCGGCTGCCGTCAGCGGTGAGCGTGACTACCTCGGCGTCGGCGTACGCAGTCGTGCCGTGACGCATCATCGCCGTTACCGTCAGCGGGACATCCATCATCGTGCTGCGCACGGCCATACCCCCTGCACAAACGTCGGCGCCGGCTCGTTTCGCCCTGGTTCGCAGGCTGGGCCTGCCCAAGGCGGTCGTGCCGGTCGGCGCCGGAACTTACCAGTGAGTGTCACGGTATCGGCAAAGCAGCAGGCCTGTCAGCAGGCGGCGTCCGGGCGGGGCGGACGGTCAGCGCCCACGCCACCCGCGAACCGCCGGCTCAGGTTCCCTGGCTTAGTGGGTGGATCTGGAAGTTCGTCTGGGGTCCCGTCAGGCGGCTTCGGGCAGCGTGACGGGCTGGCGGGCGGCTTCCTCGTGGACGTTGATGGGGCGAGGAGGTCGGTGAGGTCGTCGGCGGTGAATTTCCAGCTGAACGGCCTGGCCGTCTTGTTGTAACGGCCGATGAAGGCGAGCAGGGTGGTGCTGAGTTCGGCCGTGCTGGCGAAGTCGTTCGGCGAGATTACCTTTTTCTGAATTATGGAGAAGAACACCTCTGCCTGGTTCAGCCATGATGCGTGCACTGGCGTGTGGATCATGATGGCGTTCGGGTAGGCGTCGCGGAGCCGGCTGGCCGCCTTCTTGCCGCGGTGGTCAGAGCCGTTGTCCACCACGACGAACACCCGGCTGGCTGTCCGGTAGGGTTCCTGGCTCATGATCTGGCCCATCAGGTCCGTGAACGGGATGATCCCGGTGGTGCCGGGGGTGGAGGCGAACACCGTCCCGGTGTGTATGTCCAGGCCGGCGAGCAGCGCCAGGGCGCCCTTGCGCTCATATTCGTGCTCCACCCGCACCGGCCGGCCCGGCCCGGGCGGGATTGTCTGGTGGCAGCGGGCGCGGGCCTGGATGGAGGGCTTGGCGTCCACCGAGACGATCCGGTCGCCGGGCTTCAGCGGCTTGCCCTGGTACCGGCCCTGGTACAGGTCGAGGATGACCGTGGCCCTGGCGGCGAAGTCAGGGTCGCGGGGGTAGATCCACGACTGGTACTGCCACGGCCTGACCGGGTTCTCCGCCAGGATCCGGCGCACGCTGGAAGCGGAGATCAGCCCGGTCAGGCCGCGGGCGGCCAGCTCGGCGGCCAGCTCGGCGGCCAGTTCCGGGCAGCTCCACCTCGACAGCGGCACCCCGGTGCCGGCGGGCAGCTGGCAGGCCAGCGCCCACAGCCCGGCCCGTTCCAGCGCGGTGATCCGGCGGGGCCGCCCCGACCGCGGCAGGTCCCTCAGACCGTCCAGGCCGCCCCCCGCGAACCGGGCCCGCCACTTGCGCACCGTGTCCTGGCTGACGCGTCCTGGCTGACGCGAAGGCGGCGGGCGATCACGGCGTTCGCCAGGCCCCGGGCGGCGAACAGCACGATCCGTGCCCGCAGCCGGTCCCGGTGTGGCGTCTTATGGCCG
>JBOHCP010000514.1:0-4327 GCA_050698875.1 Streptosporangiaceae bacterium
CAGCAGCGTTCGCGCCGCCGGGCGGGTCACGCGCGGCCTAGCTAGCCGGCCGGGTCGCCGGGCCGGGGGCCGGTCGCGACGGGCCGGGCCGGATCGGTGATCCAGTCCGACCACGACCCGACGTAGAGCGCCGCCGGGATGCCAGCCAGTTCCAGCGCCAGCACCTCGTGCGCCGCGGTCACGCCGGATCCGCAATAGGCACCCACCAGCTCCGCCGGTGCGGCCGGCCCAGTCTCGGCCGCGCTCGCCCGGCCGTTCTGATCCGCGGCGACGCCGAGGCTGGCGAACCGAGTGCGCAGCTCGCCGGCCGGGCGGAAGTTCCCGTCCGCGGTGACGTTCGCCGCGGACGGCGAGCTCAGGGCGCCGGGAATGTGCCCGGCCACCGGATCGACGGGCTCAGTCTCGCCGCGGTACCTGGCTGGCGCCCTGGCATCGAGCAGGATACCGGAGCGAGCCACCTCGGCGGCACCAGCAGCGTCCAGGACTGGCAGCTGTCCCGGCCGGGCGGTGAAGTTCCCTGGCTCTGGCTCGGCGGCCGTGCTGCTGACCGGCAGCCCCGCGGCAGTCCAGGCTCGCAGCCCGCCGTCCAGCACCCGGACGCCGGAGTAGCCGTGGTAGCGAAGCAGCCACCACGCGCGCGCGGCGGCCGTGGCGTCCGCCTCGTCGTAGACCACCGCCGACCCGCCCTCGCGGACGCCGGCGGCCCGCATGGCCGCCTCGAACACCGGGGTGTCCGGCAGCGGGTGCCGTCCGCCCGCGCCCGGCGGGCCGGCCAGCTGAGCGTCCAGATCGACGTAGACAGCGCCGGGCAGGTGCCCGGACCGATAGCTGTCGATCCCCGGCGGTCCGCCGAGCCGCCACCGGACGTCGAGCAGGACCGGCGCGGTGCCCGCCGCCACCGCGCCCGCCAGCTCGGCAACGCTGATGAGCGGGCCGCCGTTCGGAGCTGGCATCAGTTTCCTTTCCCTCGCCTGTGGATAACCGGCAGTTGCCTGTGTACAACACGCCGCCTACCGTGCGTTTAGCCGCCTGCCTGTGGATAACCGACTCTCGCGCACGCGTCGTCGCGTCACGCTAGGTAGCTCAGCAGCGGTACCCGCTGCTCGGCAGGCGTCAGGGAGCCGTGCATGCCGACGAGGGCCGACTCACGCGGCTCAGCCCGTGTCGCCACCACCGCCGACCGGCCTCGCAACGCCGCGATCACATCGCCGATGCGCGCGGCGGACCGGCTGGCCACTGGCCCGAACCAGCCAGCGTCGACGGCCTCATCCCGGCTCACGACCCACGCAGTGTCACCGAGCACCGCCCGCCACGCCGCGAGCACGTCGGCCGCCGCTCCCGGCAGCGCGTAGACGTGCCGCGCCCGTCCCTCGCCGCCGAGCAGCGCGACGCCCGCCCGTAGCTCCGCAATCTCGTCGGCGTCCGTCCGCTGGCCGGGCGGCACGTCCACCATGCCGTGATCAGCCGTCACGTACAGCGCGGCGCCGGCCGGCAGCGCACCGGCCAGCTGCTCGGCGAGCCGGTCCACGTGCCCGAGCTGGAATCGCCAGGCGGGCGATGCGCAACCCCACACGTGGCCGGTCGCGTCCAGATCTCCGGTGTAGACCATGGCCAGCGCGCGCTGCTCGGCTGCCAGCGCCCCTGCCGTGCTGGCCACGAGCGCGCCAAGAGTCTCCGCGGCCCGGTAGTCGGCCCCTCGCATGGCCGCCACCGACAGCCCCGACTGCCGGAACGCGCCGGCGGCGACGCGGATCGCGCCGATGCCGGCCGCGGCGGTCCGCTCGAAGATCGTCGGTCCCGGCTGCCAGCCAACCGGGTCGACCGCCTTGTCCCAGCGCAGCCCGTTGAGCAGCTGCCCGGTATCCGGCACCCGGACCTGGTAGCCGAGCAAGCCGTGCTGGCCGGGCGGGCTGGCGGTGCCGAGCGAACCCAGGCTGGTCACCGTGGTCGCCGGGAACCCGGCCGTCAGCCAGCAGCCCGTCTCCGTCAGGCCCGCCAGAAACGGCGCGGCGGACCGGTGCCTGCGCAGCAGGTCCCAGCCCAGCCCGTCCACCAGCAGCAGGCAGACGCGGCTGGTGGGTGCGAGCCCGAGCGGGTTGCGCGCCCCTGGCACGCCCAGCGAGGCGAGCAGCGAGTCGCTCAGGTCAGAAAGGCTGGTCCGCCCGTATCCGGGCAGCAGCGGATCGTCGGCCTGCAGCCCCTGTGCATCCGTGCCTGCCGTCGTCACGAGCCGCTGGTCGCCTTGGTCAGCGCCCGCGCGAACGCCGTCACCTGCTGCACCGCCTCCGGGCCGTCGGCAGCCGCGCTGACGCGCACCGTCAGGTCGTCGGCCGACATCGTCCCCGTGTAGCCGTGGTCGGCCTCGCAGTTCTCATCAGCGCAGTGCGCCGGCTCGATCTCCAGATGGGAGAGCACGTTCCAGCCGATCGTCAGCACCACCTCGGTCGGCACCGTCACGCCCGGCAGGTAGCTGGCCGGATCCGGGATGACCCTAGTCAATGCCACCGAGGAGATGCGCGAGTGGCGCACCGCCTCGGTGCTGGTCTCGGCCTGCGGCCTGGACTCCGGATCAGCCTCGTCGGCCGGGTACTCGTCGGTGTGCGAGTACACCAGCCTGGTAGGCGTCAGCGCCATGACGGTGATGTGGCGGCGGACTTCCATGCCCGGATCGAAGTGAGCGTCGTGGTGCACGACGAACGAGACCACGAGCTCGGGCCCTACCGCGGTGGACACGGCGTCGTACACCAGGCCCGGGTAGTAGCCGCTGCGCTCGATCGCGGACCGCAGGTCGCCCGAGACCGCCTTCGTATCGCTCATTGCACCATCCTGCACCGCGGCCGGGGCCGCATTCACCACGTGGGGCAGACTTGGCCAGCACCCGGTCCGGGGCGACCAGCCCGCAGGCCCGCTGTCGCCACCAGATTCGGCCCTGTCGGCACGCCAGGGCCGGACCTCGGCGTCCCCGGTCAAGCTCGGCCCGCTGCACGGAGAACGCCGCGTGCTTGACCACCTCCCAGTCCCGGCCGGCCGGGTCCAGTCCCGGCCAGGGCCAGCCAAGAGCTCTCGCAGTGCGGCATGAGAGTGCCCGAGGCCGGCCCCTCGATGCAGCGAAGCGAAGCACCTGGATGACGGGCGACACTCGCGAGGGAGCAAGGACTCACCGGGCGGGAACCGGCTCGGACGACGGCCGCCACTCCCGCCTGATCAGCCCGTAGACCCACGAGTCAGAGACTTCGCCGTTCACGACGCAGTCTTCCCGCAACGTCCCTTCACGCACGAACCCGAGTTTCGCCAGCACGCGGGCAGATGCCACGTTGCGTGTATCGGTCTCAGCCTGGACGCGATTCAGGTCCAGTGTGTCGAATGCCCACCGCAGCAAAACGCGCGCGGCCTCCGTCGCGTAGCCGTTGCCCCACGCTGCATCGTCGAAGCAGTAGCCCAGCGATGCACTGCGGTAGTCCGGATTCCACCGGTTCAGGCTGCACCAGCCGATGAACGCCCCGTCGGAGACACGATCCACGGCCAGCCGCGCCCCGGTGCCCTCCTCTGCCATCTGCCGGCAAGCCGTGATGAACCGCTCGGAGCGCACGTGCTCGCTCCACGGCGGCGCGTCCCAGTAGCGCAACACGTACGCGTTGCTGTGCAGCGCGAAGAGGTCGTTCGCATCCGCGTCGTCGAAGGGACGCAGTCGAAGGCGAGCGGTGTGCAGCGTGGGGGTGGGCAGCGACATGCGCGTCATGTTTCCTCACGTGATTGGTGGCCGATCAACCAGGCACCTGGCGACCAGGATCAGGAACACGCCCGTGGTGACGGCATGAGCGGCCAGGTACTCCGCGGCGATCAGGTGCTTGCGCTGCCCGGCCTTGCAGAAGATCACCGGCACCCCGTTCGCGGCTCCCCGGGGCCTTGACCCGGCGGGCGAACCGGCCGGCCATCCGCATCAGGTGCGTATCGTCCAGCTGAGCATCGGAGCCGTCGTGCAGCCGCCGCCACCAGCAGCGGAACCCGGCCGGACGGCAGCCCAGCGGGAAATAGGCGTTCAGCACGATCCGGTCCACGCAGTCATAGGTGCCGGTCAGCAGGTCCCCGTACCGCGCGGAGAAGTCATCAGCCATGCACCGAACGTGCCACGCTCGCCGCGGCCCGTCACCCCACTGCCCCGAAGGGGCCACCGATCCCGAGCGAGCGAAGCGAGTCTCGGGAGCGGCGTAGAGGGCTAGGTCCGACGAAGTCGGTTTGATTGAGTCAAGTTTGTGTGGCCGCGCCGGGTGGCTCGTTACGCGGCAAGGCTGGCCTGGATGAAGTCGTCGATGGCGCGATGGCAGGT